>WTCK01000188.1 GCA_013138615.1 Candidatus Thorarchaeota archaeon
CCCACCCCTCAATTCCAATAAACGGTGCCACTATTGCGACACCGATAACAGCCCCCACTATGCATTGAGTCGTGCTTATTGGAAGGCCTTTTGATGCGGAAGCCAGCAGCAGCCATATCGCCATCGAGATCATTATAGCAAAGACCATTGCAATGCTCATCTCATTCCCGCTGACTAGCTCGGAACCTACTTTCTCAGATACTCCTCCTCCAAAGAACACGGCTCCAATGATGCTGAGGATTCCTCCCAGCACAACAGCAGTGGTGACTGAGAACACCCTTGCACCAACTGCCGGAGCCATGGCTTCATCATTACTTCCAATAGCGAATGCAACGATAAAACCGATGAGCAAGAGGGCTGCGAATAGGAGAGGATCCAAGTGATATTGTCCTCCGTTTAGGAGTATTTGATCACGATAGTGCGAATGAAGTCGGCTGTTAGTTCAGCTTGTATAGCAACCTCTGTGATTCGCCTTGAAATAACGTGGTAGAACAAACCTTCCGATGGATCGAACTTCTTACCACGGAACACCTTCTTGTGCAGATCAAACTTAAGGTCCCGTGCCTCCTCTCTAACAACACTCACCTTTCGTGCGTACGTCAGAGCTTTTTCAAAGTCAGTAAATATGTACTTGATTGCGTCTTGAAGGAGGTCAGTGCACATCCAAGATTTTTCAGCCATCTCTACGATAACTTCCAATGGTTTGTTCTTGTGCCCAATAGCTAGTACGCGGATCGCCTCTTCAGTGGCATCAATGATGTTGTCCATGTGAATAACGAGCTGGTATCGTTCCTGCGATTGTTGAGGCATATATGCGTGCTTCGAGAAGATGCTGTCTACAAATTCATCCTTGATAGCGTCGGATTCCCTCTCTAATTTGACAACTTCATCTCTGATTTCCTTGAGAGTTTCGATATCGCCTTTCAACCATGCCTTTGCGCCGACATGCATCTTGGCACTGGCTGACTGGAGTGCCTTACCTAGCTGCATCAGGAGCTCAGCGGCCTTCTTTTGGAGGTCCTTGTCCCCACCGCCAAATAGCCTAGAGTATGTACCTTTTCCCATAGTCTTCACGAATCCCATTCATATGTAGGGGCCTATCTATAAGCTAAGAATGTCAGTGGACAAATAGACCTTTCGAATAGACTAAGAGGACTAATCCAGTATCGCTCTGATTCGGATTATGCCGGCCCCAATCTTCTTCTGTTTTGCGATTTTGAAGTGGCCTAGAACTCCGGTATGCTCGATGTGAGGGCCTCCACAGAGTTCTACGCTGAAGTCGCCCACTCTGTACACGGATACTGTTTCGCCGTAGGTTTCTTTGAAAAATGCCAGCGCACCCTGACTGATTGCATCATCGAACGCTATGAATGTCTGAGTGACCTTCAAGTTTCCTGCAATTGCCTTGTTCACGAGGTCCTCAACCTGTTGAACCTCTTCTGGTGTCAGTTTCCTGTCAAATGCAAAGTCGAATCGAAGGCGTTCCTTTGTGATGTTGCTGCCTGTCTGACTGACTTTGTCACCGAGGACCTTTCTTAGAGCGGCTTGCAGAAGATGAGTTGCTGTGTGGAGTTTAGTGATCTCCTCGCCATGGTCTGCGAGACCTCCCTTGAACTTGCCTTCTGTTGCAGTTCTGGATATCGCTCGGTGAAGTTCGAACTCCTTTCGGAACTCCTTCATGTCTATCTTAATGCCTTTCTCTTCAGCCAGGTCTCTAGTCATTTCAAGGGGGAGCCCGAAACTCGTGAATAGAAGAAACGCGTCATTTCCAGTCATCGTTCCTGTTTCATTGAGAATTCTATCGAATTTTCTGAGTGCCTTGCCAAGTGTCTTCCTGAACTTCGCTTCTTCTGCCTCAAGGTTCTGCATGATGAAATCCCGATTCTTCTCAACTTCATCATACACATTTCTGTAGATTTCAATGACAATCTCAGCAAGGTCTTTCATGAATCCTTGATGGATTCCAAGTCTATCTGCACTGTGGATGCTCTTCCGCAAGAGTCGACGAACTATGTAACCCTGTTCCACATTTGATGGTGAAATCCTGCGGTCATCTGCCATAATCATCACCGCAGACCGCACGTGATCGACGATTGTCCTGACCAAACGCACATCTTCGTCTGTGAGGCTCTCCTTCCCTGTGAATTCTGTTACCTTCTCCACGAGAGGTGCAACTAACTCAATCTCGTAAATAGTGGATTTTCCTTGAAGCATAGCTATGGTACGTTCGAGTCCCATCCCCGTGTCAACATTCTTCTTTTCTAGCAGTTCGTATGTCCCATCAGCCATCTTGTTGTACTGCATGAAAACATCGTTCCAAACCTCGAAATAGTGACCGCAGCTGCAACCCGGTTTGCAATTTGCTCCACATTTAGGAACTGTGTCGACCTCAATGAACATCTCGGTGCATGGTCCACATGGGCCAGTCGCTCCTGCTGGACCCCACCAGTTATCCTCCTTGGGCAGGGCAAAGATGCGTTCCTCCGGTATATTTAGGGTCATCCATATCTTGACGGATTCATCATCACGCGGCGCATCGTCATCGCCCTCGAAGACAGTCACTGATAGCTTCTCTGGATTGAATCCAAGCCATTTCTTTGAGGTGAGGAACTCGTAACTCCACGTTATGGCCTCCTCTTTCCAGTAGTCACCCAGACTCCAATTGCCTAGCATCTCGAAGAACGTGAGATGTGTGGGATCGCCAACCTCATCAATGTCAGTAGTTCTGATGCATTTTTGACAGTTGGCTAGTCGTTTACCTTGAGGGTGGGGTTGGCCTAGAAGATATGGTACTAACGGGTGCATGCCCGCTGTAGTAAAGAGCACTGTGGGATCATTCTCAGGCAGCAACGAAGCAGAACGCATTATGGCATGCTTTTTCTGCTTGAAGAACTCCAAGTACTTCTTTCGCAATTCGATAGCGAGCATTCAGTTTCACCTGCTTGTAGAAACAAAGGTTTCTCAATGAGCATCTCCGATTTCATTTTAATGGTTCTGATGCCGGTCAGTAATCTAGGGACAGCTGATATCTACCTGAGTATTAAACCAGAGGGCGTCATTCTGTACTTGATCAGCCTAGATTGCAGCCATGGGAATCTATTGAGAAAGCCAAGGAATCTGTCATTGCTTACGATATCTGCATTGTTGCTCTGAGCGAGTTTTATCACAGTGATATCGTCGTCAGTGCCGCGGGGTGCTTCAATTACCTCTCGTTTCGCAATCATTTCTTGCAGAACTTCTGGGTTGTCTATTTTATGCTTGAGAGCAGCTGATACAACTACAATCGACCGCAGGCCAGCCTTTAGAAGACTACTCTGCGCAAGAACAAGATTAGCAACTCGGGGTACTCCATTCGGAGAGAGATGATGGGCTACATTGTTGCCATCCACTACAACCACTTTTCTAGTCCCTCTTACTCCTCCTCGATTTGTCGTACGAGCCCTACATTTGCGAATGTGGTCGTCCAGCCTGTCACGTGTGAACAGTCTGTCACAGTGTGGGCATCGCGCTCTCTTCGGCAATAGTATCGGCCTCAACTACTTGTTCTGTTTGAAACGCATTCTTACACTTTTATGAATGGTCTGCTGGGTGCATAACGCTGAATCCTGCTTTTTGCGCAAAGAGCTTATAGTCAAGAAGAGCTGCTTATCCGCCCATGAGGAAGTTGACCAGGAGTAACCAGCCGCTGCCAATCACCAAGTGAATTAGAGCTAGGATCGTGCCCATCTTCGCGAATTCTAAGAATGAAATATGATCGCCCTCCTTCTCCGCAAATGACATGGTGACTATGTTTGCTGGCGCACCCAGGGGAGTTAGATATCCTCCAACATTCACTGCAAAGATCAGTGCGAGGGGCAGAACTGGGCTCACAGCAAGGAGCTCCGGACTGGAAGCTATCGGTGCAAGTAGTACTGATACAGGAAGGTTGTCTAGGAATGACGAGAGCAATGCAGGAATCCAGACCATGAATACTGTGGCGAAGGCCGCATCATTTCCGACAACTGCCTGAATCCAGTATCCAAGGTCGTCGACCAATCCTGTTATGTCCAATGCCACAACAAGACCAAAGATGCCAACAAGGAAAAACACGGTGTCCCACCCTACTTCAGTAAGGAACTTGTTAGCTCTCTTATGCGACAGGACGAGCATGAATCCAGCAACAGGAAGGGCAACCAACGGCGGCGTTATATTGACCGAGGGACCAATGGCAAATCCCACGAACAGGATAACAAACGCAATTATTGATGCGTAGAAGTCACGCTTCGACGTTATCATAGATGCTGGATCTATTCGAAAGAGAGCATCCACTCTGTGCTCATCGGTTACGCCGAATGATTCACGATATCGATGAAGCATTATGGGCAGCGTCACGACTAGGAGAATGATTGCAAGAGGCATGAATGCTATGAACAGGAAACCAGGATCAAGGCCAGTCACACCCGCGATGACAAGGTTCGGTACAGCACCCACAATCGATGGAATGGATGCGAAATTGCACACTATTGCCTCAGATATTAGGTATGGCTTGAAATCAATATCGAGTGCTTTGCAAACCTGAATTGTAAGAGGCGCCATGATGACCATGGTGGAGGTGGTGTCAAGGAAGAATGACATCACGAACACAAACAGGCTGAATGTAATGAACACGCGTCTGTGGTCCCCACCCCTCGGTTTCGATATTCTCAGAGCAAGAAACTGGAACATGCCTGACCCGCCTGCGACGGCTACAATCATCATCATGCTAGTGACAAATAGGATGGTGTCCCACTCTATGCCTAACACCAGTTCGTGAAACTCGTGACCTCCACCCCAGAGGACTACGCCTGCGAATCCCATACCTAGCAGAGCCATTCCAGTCCGGTTTACTTTCTCTGTGCTTATGATGATATACGTGCCAATAAAAACGGCGAGAATCGCCGCACCTAATGCATCCATCTTCCTAGTACTCACTCCAGATTGTCAATCTGCGG
>WTCK01000116.1 GCA_013138615.1 Candidatus Thorarchaeota archaeon
CTGTGCATCCTTAGCATAATACCATGGAGCAAAAGTACCCATATCATCACTATCGTACCTCGTACCGGCAAAGTCCTCTATGGTGAGGTTAACCACTGCAACACTACCAGGAGTAGGTGCTCCAAAGTAGATGTGACTTAACTCATCAAGAGCCAAGGGTGTGGTTACATTTCCAGTCCAGACATCCCTCCAGTAATAACCGTAGTCCACCCACCAAGAGTCGAATAATGGAGCCATTTCAGCAGCCCAATTATCGAAGCTATCAGTGTTTGAGAAGATGTACTCAGTTGCACTACCAGAGTCTATGGCAAGTACAGCGGCCTCGGCATTTACCAGACCATGACCTTGAATCATTCCATCATATCCCATGTCAGTAGCTGTCGACAATAGGATGTTCTTGATGTCATTAGGATTGTAGGTCCATCCTCCAGATTGTGCTTTGAGGGCCTCGACTATCAGTGCTGCTACACCGGCTGCAATTGGACAAGAAAGACTTGTGCCTTGCCACCATAAGTAGCTATCACCAACGTCAAGCCATGCGTTGTGGAATGGTTGCGGACTGACACCTCTGTAACCAGGGGCTACAATATCAGGTTCAACCATACCGATCATGCTTGGACCGTTAGCTGAGAAGGAAATTATCTGTCCATGTGTCTGACCAGGCATGTATGTCTCGTCGTAGTAGTGGCTTGTCATTGATGCTCCAACAGCGATAGCCGAAAAGGCATCGTTTGGTGCACCAGCAGTAACATAGTCACCACCATCATTACCTGATGAGAATAGGAACAAAGTACCAGGATAATCCACGTCCATCCAACCTGGAACAGACAGAACATCCCATGCTAGTGTGTAGATGGAGAAGTCTGCTGCAGAGCCCAATGTGACTCCCCAGGAGTTGGATACTATATCAGCCCGGTGTTTCTCTCCTACAGCGTTGTAGGTGAAGTTGCCATCAGCCCGAAGGTGGAACCCACTTGTCCAGAACTGAGAACTCAACCTGCCACCACTGCTGAAGTAATTGCTAGCGATAACCTTTGAGCCATTTGCGATACCTGGAAGGTAGTAATCTGTACCATTGTCAAAGACATCGTGACCGTAGACACCACGAGATGCCGCGGCTGATGAGGTCCAAGTACCGTGATTTTCACTTGCATCAGATTCTGGGTACATACAGTTCCAAGTCAGAGCATCTTCAGTAATACCACAGAACAAATCACCATTCCCGTCTACTGCCCATGTTAGTGAGCCTAGACCCAGATCATCGAATCCATCGTTGTCAATGTCTGCCGCAAGAACAGCGCTATTACCAAGTTCAGTGTATACATAACCATCGGCCATGTCATCAACAAAACTCCAATCCATCATATCTGAGATGTAGTCACGATCTGCTGTGACATTCAAATCAATGGATTCGTACCAGTATGCTTCCATCCACATGTTAGTCCAGGCGTTTGTACCATTCCAGTCTATGATTAGGTCAGTCTTTTCATTGATAAGCGCGGGGGCAAATACCTTAGCATAGCCGTCCCAGCGTTGCTGCATGACCCAACCAACTGTGTAGTTTTCACTGGATCCAAAGGGAATTTCCCAGTCCTTCCACATGACGTTATCAACAAACTCACTTGCGTTGTTAATACCCCATGCTCCTCCGTACGTGCCAGTGAAGCGCGCTATGAGGTTCCAGGCAGTACCTCGATCATTTACGCCAGGGTCCCAACCAGTGACATTGACGTAGGTCTTGCCGCCTGATACATAGGTCAATACATTACCATCTTCGAGGTAAGCTGTTATGTTACCTGTTAGAGGTGTACTGTTAGCAAGTACCATGCTGTTTAAACCGACTCCTGAGGGATCCCATGAACCTGGGCGTCCATCAACGTCGTAGAAAATGGCGTCTTGCATGTCTGGAATGCTGAAGTCGACTGCGCCGTCAACAATACCAATTGCAACACCAGAACCATCGTAACCAGCAGCGTGAGCTGCGGTTGCGCCGACGTAATCACCAATATCAAACATTTGTGTGTTGTCAATTGGGGTCACTGGATCATGCTGAATTACTGCGTCTGCCTCAATGTATCTGACGCTTTCGAGGGCTTCAAGTGTCCTAAGGCTCGCAGCATCGCTTACGGATGCCCAGACAATCTTGAACAATTTGAGATTCATTGTCCATTTAACCTTAGAAACAGCATGAAGATCCGCCATTTTCATGGAAGGATTAACATACAGCATGACACTAATATCACCTTTTGAAGTAGTGACGACCTTACTATCAAGATCTCCTGTCACCACGAAGGTTCTTAGCATCGGGTCTAACTTATCGCCGCTGTCCAAAACCCTATCTAAGCGATTTGCAATATTTTGCACCATCTCTTCGTTAGGGGCGGAAGTGGGAGTTAGCCCAATTGGTTCTGCTGCTGCGGTATTGTTATAGCTTAATGATGCGAACACCATTGATAAGCTTAAAACAAAAACCAGAAACAGAACCGAAACTTTCCGTTTTAACAATTTTGTTTCGTCTCCTCACTTTTTTTGCTAGAGAACGTATAGCTGAGCCATGCAAATCATAAGATATGACATTGCATCAGCGATAATCAACCTCCATGTTTGCCAGAAAGCAAACACATCTCCTCAGATTCGCGTTCTCCAACTTCGATGTGATTGTTCCGCTTCTACA
>WTCK01000261.1 GCA_013138615.1 Candidatus Thorarchaeota archaeon
TTACAGGTTTGTTGTTCGATATGCCAATATGACGGGATATGGACTGACAGGAGCCACAGTAGAGATTGTGGATATGGCTCCATCTGACTGGATACCAGTTGGGTCGCAATTGGATGATGAAGGAAATGGCTACTACTCGATTCTCCTCTCACCATCAAGTGCCGGGACCTTCACAGTTGTAGTGAAGGCCAATTTTACGAATCATGAAACGCAATTTGCGACTTTCTCTCTTACCGTCGCTGCAGTTCCGTCGGTCCTAGTACCAAGTGCCTCTGGTGGTACGATTTCTATCGACCAGAGCTACACATTGCAGCTCTCATTCAAGGATGAATTTGGCATGGGACTTCCGAACGCGAGCATCACTGTGCTCAGTCCACCTGCGGGTCTTTTTTTCCATGATGCAGTTTATCTAGGCGGAGGGCTCTACAACGTTACGATTGAACCACAAGTTGATGAAACAACAACGTTTGAAATACTATTCAGAGCCACTAAGGAGAACTACCAGAGTTCGACGACAGCTTTCAGCTTGCTGGTGAGGACAATACCGACAAGCTTGGATATTCTGGAGGGCGGTTCTTCGGAGTTTATACTCTTCACTGAGCAGCATACGCTCACACTAGTATATGTCCGCACAGACACAAGCGAGAACGTTTCTTCTGCACACCTTGATGTGTTTATCATACCTTCAGAGGGGCTCAGTTGGGTGGTTCGCAAGACAGGAGTCATCTACGAGGTAACATTTATCGCTGAAACTGTAGGCAAATGGCAGGTCTTTCTCACAGCCAACAAGACCCGATACGTAACTGCCGCGACTCAGTTTGAGCTAGAAGTCGGAGTAATGGACTCTAGTATCAACCAGATTACACTGATAGAAGCCCTTGTCTATGACCGAGCCTACAATTTTACATTCACCTATCTAATGCTCAACGGGACAGGTATCACCGATGCAGTTGTTGCAACCTCAGGAGTTGGAGCTTTGTGGTTCAGCGATACTCAAGGGAGCCCGGGTCAGTACGTGGTGACCTTAATCCCACAAGGGATTGGAAGCTTTGAGGTCACATTCAGTTTCACAGCGGACGGTTTTATTGCGAAGAGTTCTGCATTCTCATTCAGCGTAGTCGAAGTGACTGTCGAAGTTGCAAACATCCAAGGCTTGACCGGCGCCGAGGATCAGCTGACAACCATCAGCTTAAGCATCGTTGAAAGTGACACAGAGCAGCCTGTGACAGGCGCAAGGGTTGTGGTTCAAGTTATCGTTGACCTCCTGCCGGCTCAGAGTGTCCAACTAGAGGAAGTCGGAGAAGGCCAGTACTCCGGCCAGTTCATCATGCCAAATTCGGATGCAGTAGCGGAGATTAGAATCTTCGTGGAATTGGAGAACTACGTGCTCGATGGAGAATACTTCCAGACGGAACTGCACCCAGAGATGAGTACTTTTGCCCTTCTCACCAGAACTGTTCAGCAATACAGTCCACTACTGATTGTGTTAGGTGCACTTGTCGTTGGTTTCATTGTACAGAAAGTGCAATCACGAAGAAGAAAAGCAGAGTACATCGATGCCCTGGTCGTCAAGAGAAGGTTCGACGATGTCAGAAACCTCCTTGGTGTGATTGTGCTACACAAGAGCAGTGGCATTCCAATCTACTCAAAGCTTCTCAAGGAAGGATTCGATGATTCAATGCTCTCCGGATTCATTGCGGCCATAACACAGTTCCGTTCAGAGTTTGAAGTTGACCAGAAGGAATGGCAAATCATTCCAATTTCTGATATTATACGAACTGTAAGTACGCAGAATCTCATCTGTGCGTTTATCACGTTCGGGTCTCCTACTGGCACTCAAGAGGAACAGATGATGCAGTTCGCACGAGCCATTGCGTTTATCTTTGATAGTCATTTCGAGAGTGCTCCAATCAATGTGCTAGATGATAAAACGGAAGACCGTTTCGAAACGCTCTTCGAGGAAATGCTGGATGGTGCCCTTCTGACTACGTACAGGACCGTGGAAGCGCACAAGCTCCCGAGAAACCTGCGACTTCTAAAGAGAGGCACATCAATGATGGACCAGCATGACGAATTCGAGCTGGAGGAACTAGCGAGCATCATGACGAGATCCGGGATGGAGGAAGCAAGAGTCTACAAGACCATCATGGATGGGATTGAGATTGGCTACTTAGAACCTATTGATTTGGAGCCGTACACTGGCCAGATGGACGATACTGATTAAGCGCAGATGTAAGTGAATGAGCGACTTCTGTTGTTGCCTCTCAGTACTTGACATTTGCCACCCTACGGCCGTGACCGTCTTGACATCACTATGAATGCTACAATGAGGATGACAATGGCCCCTATTGAGGCTGACATCAACAACGCATCGGACAGGTCCGGAGTCACGGTGTCTGTGTTCGTGGTGGACGTTGTGGGTGAAGTAGTGGAAGAGGTCGAAGCGTTCCATCCTGCAAGCATAGCCATCATCCACCAGAATGCACGACCTTTCTGTTCGCAGCTTGTGTAGGTTGTATGTCCAGCTTCATTCCCATTGAAGTCCTCATGTTCCAGAGGAAT
>WTCK01000183.1 GCA_013138615.1 Candidatus Thorarchaeota archaeon
GAAGTCGAGCTCGAACTGAAACGACCAGTGTGTGTCGAGAAGGGACAGCGTATCGCAATCGGTCGAAGAGTTGAAAATAAGTGGCGACTGATAGGCCATGCAGTCGTTTGATCGGTCCTGTGAGTAAAGTGACATTTCAAGTCATACTGGATACAAACTTCCTAGCAGTGCCCGCGCAGTTCGGAGTGGACATATTCTCTGAAATTGAGCGAGTAGTAGAGAGGCGGGTGGAGTTCGTGCTGCTGGAGTCGACTGTCAAGGAAATCGAACTGAAAGGGGGACCTGGCGCTGGAAAGACAGAAGCGAAGGTATTCAGAATCGCCAAGGAGCTCATCCAAAGGTGCACGGTGGTCAAGGTTCCAGAATCGTTAGCAGCAATGCCAGTCGATGACCAGCTCCTCGAGTACGCAGTTTCAGCTAAGGGCGCACTGGCCACAAACGATCGAGAGCTTAGAATGAGAGCTCGAGAACGCAGGGTACCAGTATTATTGCTCAGGGGTAAGAAAAGGGTGGCCCTTGAAGGGTCCGTTTTTTGAGTCAATGTCACAACGTTTTTATTCGCACCAAATTGATGCATCGCTGAGCCGTAGGGTCCGGACCTCTGTGGTTGTAACTAGGGTCTGATTGTTCTACGAGAAGTTACTATGTATATGAGGTGCGTTTGCAAGTGTACAGTATTGTCACGGTAAGAGACATCGTACGGATTCCCCCGAAGGAGTTCGATCAGCCCATGGAAACGGCAGCCATGCGCCACCTGAGGAAGAATCACGAAAACGTACTGGACAGAGACATAGGTCTCGTGATTGCAGTCATAGGCATTGACGATATCGGTCAAGGCCGTTTGATGCCTGGTGACGGTGCGACCTACCACAGCGTCGCGTACAAAGTTCTAGTCTTCAAGCCACTCAGGCAAGAGATTGTGGAGGGCAACGTGGTTGAGCTCATGGACTTCGGTGCGTTCATCCGAATGGGACCACTTGACGGCCTCTGCCATGTGAGTCAAATCTGTGATGACTTCATTACGCAGGACACGAAAGGAAGTGCTCTGCTTGGCAAGGAAACTGGCAGAACCCTCTCAGAGGGCGACCAAGTTCGTGCCCGAATAACCTCCATAAGCTTCGAGTCTGGTAATCGATCAGGCAAACTGGGTCTCACCATGCGTCAACCCTTCCTTGGCAAAATAGGACCTGAGCTCTCGTGGGTCGAGGATGATGTTAAGGCCGCAAGGGGCGAAACAGGGAAGAAAGACAAGAAAAAGAAGAAGAAATAGTTGAGAGGGAAATCGCGTGGCGAAATTAAAAGCATGCAGAGATTGTCACTACTTGACTAACGAAACTCAGTGTCCGAATTGCAAGAGCACGAGTCTGTCTACGTCATACACAGGCATTGTTGTGATTCTACCGGGTAGAAAACCAAAAGATGACCCACGGAAGACATCGTATATCGCAGAACGCCTCAACATCGAGAAGCCGGGTAAGTACGCTCTGAAGGTTCGGTAAGACGAACAGACATCGCGTTTACGTTGTTGATGGTGAAAGCTTTATTAGACAACCCCTGGTGGGAGGGCTAACTGGCCTCAGGGGAGGTCATAGAACTAGAAGTGATGCCAATGAAGATTGAAGTTCTTCGCGAGAAAGAGAACAAGCCCCTCGCTAGGAGAGAGATTGACTTCCGAGTTGATCATGTTGGAGGTACAACTCCAAGCAGGGCGGACATCAAGTCCAAGATTGTTGCACAGTTTGACGCAGACCCATTGGCTGTTGCGATAGAAAAGCTCACAACGAAGTTTGGCGTTGGTATCACCGAGGGCACTGCTAGAATCTACTCAGACCCTGAGCAGATGAAGAGAACCGAGCTGGACTATATGATCAAAAGGAATGAAGCGAAGAAAGAGGAGGGCAAGTAGATGGGTCACAAGATGTACAAAGTCGACACCAAGACTGGAGCGGTCACATCAACTAAGAGAACTTGCCCGCGATGTGAGAAAGGTACATTCATGGCCGAGCACTATGATCGGTTCGCCTGCGGACGCTGTGGTTATACTGAGTTCAAGCGCAAGGGCAAATAGGCCCGTGTCATTCTATTTCTGTATCCTTCTTCTGCAAGTCTATTCGCCAACTATGGCCATAACCCATCTTACGAAGAGCAATACCCCAACAACCAATGTGAGTAGAACATCGATTGCGAAGACCCCTGGCATAGTAACTTCTGCTGATGCTGCTAAGAGCAGGGCGAACGGAAAAGTCACTATGAAAGGCAAGGTAGCAACGGTGAGTGATACCTCGTCGCTTGACACCATGGCATTGACTAAGAGAACAATCCAGATTGTGTAGATAACTGCCAGCAACGCCAACTCGAAAATCATTGTCCCTCACCTGGTGATTGTAGCTTCTCATCATGCAGGATAGCATTTGTCAGTTCCGGATGCATTAACAGGCCTTATACACACCACTGAAGGAAAAGCCCTCAGCGGTTCTGACTCGATCTGTTCCGCCGGTCTGCTTGTCTTAGCCTGACGTGGTGCAATGCCAAATCCAACACCATTAGAACCAATACCGA
>WTCK01000186.1 GCA_013138615.1 Candidatus Thorarchaeota archaeon
AACAGATAGAATCCACGAAAACGATTCTTTACCGACGTGCAATCAAGTGTGGTAACTGCGGAGCAAATACATCACCAGAAGATGCAACCTGTGATTCCTGCGGCGCAACTCTGGAGATACTCGATGAGTACGCGATTGAGGAGTTCCTTCAATAGAGTCTTGAATCGATAACATCAAAGCACACTCGAATTCCCTTGAAGGGATTAGACCGAATCTTGAGGAGAACGCTTGCACAACCAGCTGCTTACAATCTTAGGCGAAGCCTTCAGACGATGATAAAGAAGAAGATCATCAGAGGACACTTTGATGAGAATGTGTTTGTCCGGACAGGACGAACGAAATTGAAGTTGCCCAAAAAAGCGACATCAATTACGCCCAATAAGTTGCGGACTTCAGTCGCCAGAGTGCTCCGCGGCGAAAACGTCATGGACATCGAGATGCTTGAACTGGAAACCGGAGTGCACAGGCAGATTCTTCGTAGAACGCTGTTAATTCTTCTTGGAGAAGGTTTGGTTGAAGGTGAGTTAATTGGTGACTCGTTCATTCTTGATGAGAGTCAAGATATCAGAGAATTCGTGGTTGGATTAAACAAGGAATTGAAACATTGGACAGTTTAAAAATGGGAGGGGACATTGTGGAATCAGCAAGAAAAGATATGAAATATCATAACTCGGAGGAGTACAGATGGAGATAAGCAGACGAATCATTGTGACGTTCGTGACGGTATCATTGATACCAATTCTCATTATCTCAGCCTTGTCAGCGACAACTATCTTCAGCGTATCACAAGATAATGCTGGCGATGCTGCGAATGCACTTCATGATGAGGAATTAGCGAATCTCCTTCGAATATCAAATGACACTAGGCTCTACATTGAGGAGAGAACTCAGAGCTACATTGACGGCGTCTACATGATGGAAAGGTATTGTGAAGATCTCTTCAATGGGAGAATCAATGCCACAACTCGGCATAGCCACTATTGGGACCCGATTCTTGAGCCATATCCTCCAACCTTTGAAACGGATCCCGATGTTGTTGACGCATACTACTCGGACTTCATCTCATTCGATGTTGATTGCTATTACATGCCAAGACCATACTATCTCAACGATTATCCTTTCCACCTCTCTCCCAAGACGGCCGCTACTCTGAATATCACCTCGAACATGGTTAACATATTCAGTGCGATTCATGAGATGAATCCGGATTACGTCTGGCTGTACATGGGCTTCGATCCAGCAGTATCCGATCAGCATCTGATGAGGAACTACCCATATGATAATCTCTGGTACTTCCAACAATCGGACCCCGGAGTATGGCTTGATCCAGCTGACGACTATGACCCTAACGTCGAAACTTGGTACACCAACGTTGAGGGAGTTTTGACTGAGGAAATAACATTCACACTGAATTTCGATCCAAGCACCGATTGGGTGTTGTCATTTGGTAGACCTGTTAGATATGATGATGGCACATTGATTGGCGTTGTTTCTGCAGATGTATCAGTTGAAACGATTCGATCTGAGGTTCTCAACATAGAGGTCCTTGATAGTGGATACGCGTATCTGCTAACACTTGACGGTACAGTCTTGGCTCATCCAGATCTGGACCCTGTTGCTGAGCATCAACCGAATATCTACGAGTTGGAATTCGGCTCTGAAGCAAGCCAAGAAGCAATAGACTTCCAGAGTGTGCTTGCCCATGCTCTCGCTACAGGACAGGGGAGTACTGAGTTTACAAAGGATGGAGAGTCTTGGATACTCACATACATCAACGTAGATAACACAGGTTTCACGCTTGCAATCGTAGTTCCCGCTGATGAAGTCATTGAACCTGCTAACAATATTCTGAACGTTGTGATGCAAGAAACCCTTCTATTGACGATAGCATTGGGAGGCGTTCTTGCTGTTGTAGCAGTAGTCGTTGGTGCTATATCCTACAGAAGAGGACGCGCAGTGGTCAAACCAATCAAAGAAATGACCAGCATGGTTGAGAAGATGTCCAAACAGGACTTCACTCGCGGAGTCACGGTATCAGGAGCGATGTTCGAGGAGATAGGAACAACTGTCGACGCGCTGCTCAGTTTCCAGGAAGCCTGTAGATTCGGTAACCAGGCATTCATCCGAGGCGACTTGAATCGAGCTCTCGCTAATTACCAGAACTTATTGGAAATCAGTAGAAGGCTCAAGATTGAAGTTGGGGAACAGACAATGAGCCTGAACATAGGTAATGTGTTCAGGCAGCGCGGAGACACCGGCAATGCACTAGACCATTACGGTCGAGCTCTAACTATCGCCAATCGGATGCTAAAGCGAGCCAAGTCAGATAGCGAGGACGAATCGGACGCAATGAGCCGAGTCGCCTCAGTGTTCCATAATATGGCACTTGTCAAGATGGATATCGGTGATTATGATGCAGCGATGAAGTACTTGGAAGATGCGGAGGCGGTTGATCGCACACTTGGCAATAATCGAGGTCTCGCTAGACGTTTCGATGCAATGGGTCTCAACGCATTCAAAGCAGGACGCCACAGTCAGGCGCTCTCGCGATTCAAGGAGGCTCAGAAAATTGCAAAGGCAGAGAACTACGAGCGCGCTTTGGCTTACATACACTACCATATGGGTGATCTCTTTGCAGATCAAAGCCAATGGAAAAAGGCCCAAAAGGAGTTTGATGCCTCAATCCAACTCGCTCAGAATGTCGAGGAGTACTGGTTAGCGGTTCATAGCATGAATGCACTTGCTGAGGTATTAGACCACCTGAATAAACCGAGTCACGAGCTGAGACGGCAAGCTGAGAAGCTAAGACGGTCAATCATGTTCAAGAAGAGCGTGATATTCGTTATCGACTATTCAGGCAGTATGCGAGCACAGGACAGAATCAAGGCTGCTGTCGCAGGAGCCAAGGAAATCCTAGATAGTCAGGTAAACCCGCAAGATGAAGTGAGCATCATTGTATTCAACTCTGGATTCCGGGAGCTTTTGCCCCTCACCGTGAAGGGCGAATACAAGAACCTCCGCGATAGTCCAATCTATCAAACGCTTGATGCTCTAAGACATCCCAACAACGCGACAGCATTCTACGATGCTCTAGGAAATGCACTTGTTTCGCTTGACAGAGTGGAATCGAGCGAACACAGATGGGTGATTGCTCTTACTGATGGCCAGGACAACAGCTCAAAGTACTTCTCACTTGATGCCCTGAAAGGGATATTCACGCCTCAACAGCGTCTGAAGAAGAGCAGGGATAACACAATAGAGGGATACATCAGGAATAACCATCTAGATGTGAACCTGATCATAATTGGCGTAGGCGGGGAACTCAGATCACCGGTAGACACGAAGAAGAGAATCAGATCCCCAAAGACCGGGCAACGGCTGACAATCGAAGAGCTACTGGAATCCGTGTGCATGGGAATCCCACAGGGACAATACCTCTCTGTGGTCGATAGTCGTGACGTACGCAGTGACATAGAGCGCGCATTCCAGGAGATTGGAGTGCTTATGGCTCAAATGGAAGTGGGAGGGACCACAGTAGATTACTGAGGGGGAGATATGAAAATGGCACAGAGAAAGAACGTTACGAAGAAGAGAGGGAGTTTCCGAAAGAGTGTGGTGATCTCACTAGTGTTAATCTCAGTGATATCGCTAGCGCTTACGGGTATGGTGTCCCAGCAATTCATGACCTACATTGGAGATGACACCACTTCACTCGCTGCCTCAGCTTTGCGAGAACAAGCGATTAGAAACATGGAACTCACGGCAGAAAAGAACGCACTTGTGATCAACCAGAAGTTGGCTAGGGCGGAGGGAATGATTCGAGCGATGGCTAATGAGTGCGAACAGATATTCAGCGATGAATCCACAGTACAACCTCGAGAAGCATACTATGATTACTTCTTTGAGAACCCAGGAGGACCACAACCCGATGATAACCATTACGAGGAGGGTTATGGGCTAAACGTTTCGTGGACCTACAGCAGTTGGTATCATCCATCCGCTAACTCAACAAATTATAATGATACTGCGGATGCGAATGCAGAGAAGCTTGGACGAGCCTCCAATCTCGATTTCATATTCCAAGGCATCCATCAGCAGATGCCGGAGTTTCGATGGCTCTACTTAGCATTCACGAACGACCTCTTCATCAACTACCCGGGGAGTATCCTTGACCTTGAATCATACTCTGCTACCTCACAGCCATGGTACATAGATATCCTCTCAGGAAGTCCCGACATAACCTATGTTGAACCGTACTTTGATGAATTTGAGGGGGTTCTTCTCATATCAATCGGCAGAGTTGTGCGATATGACAATGGATCTATCATAGGGGTCATCTCTGGTGACATCTCAGTTGCAGACATTAACGAGAAGATTCTAGACGTGCAGGTTCTGGAGAGTGGCTATGCATCACTCATCGAAAAGTCTGGAGGAGGAATCATCGCTCATCCGGATTTATCCCCAGAGGATTACGCGGAATTTTGGGTGGAGAATGAAATCCTCATGCCATTGACTGAGATGGAGATCAACAACGATTCGACTGAGGCTCTTAGTGATGCACATCTTGCGCAGATAAGAAGCGTTCAAGCAGGAGGCGTTGGGAATCTCACTTACATTAGAAATGGCGAGAGCCACCTTCTAGTATACGCCAGCGTGGAGAGAGGGAACTATATCGTTGTTATCATTGTTCCGGAAGATGAAGTGCTTAGCGCGATTCCACCGTTAGAAGAGAGAATCGATGTGGCTAATCAGCAGGCATTGGCATTCATCCTCGCTATCACTGTAGGAGGAATCATAGTAGCTGGAGCTGTAGCCATCGTGATCTCCAACCAGATTACGAGACCTCTGCAATACCTCATGGATCTGGCAACCAGAAACGTCGAAGCTAT
>WTCK01000026.1 GCA_013138615.1 Candidatus Thorarchaeota archaeon
TTCTACCGCTTCATCTGTTCTGCAACCGCACGAGGACTGAGTTGAAACGTCACAGGAACCAGAACGCATCTCATCCATCAAACTGTCCTTGCGATGGCCTTCAGAATATGGAATTGCTGTGGTCAAGGCTGAGTAGGGATCAGAATGACTAGAGCTCCGGTAGGACCCGTAGTCCCGTCTTGAAGCAGATTCAACATCTCTTCGATTGTGTGCGCCATCACGTCTGTCGAAGTCTCTTCTATATTCATCCGACCCGTATCCTCTATCGACTGCCGGTCTGTTTGCAGTGGACCCTCGAACATCGTAGGGTTGCACCTCATCCGTCGATGAGAGGCCTCTGGCAGCGTCAATGAATCTGTAATGCGCATCGCCTTTCAGGTTCTCGTATTCTTCTATGGTGAGACCTAGGACTTCCAGAGCTCTATCTCTCTCAGCACATCGCTTTGACAGCGGGCAGCAGAAAGCCAAACTCCCATGGCAGAGGGATGCCATAGCTCTATCCTTTGCAGATTTGAAGATGGGCGTGATCCGGTGGCGACCTAACACCAAAGCATCACCAACCGATCGAAGCTCTGTGTATCCGCTCTGAGCGAGTGCTTCTATAATCTCTCGGGCTGGATAGGCTCTTCCTTCTATGACTACATGACCTTCAGTCTTGTCAAGTCGAACGGGTTTTTCGGTGCTCTTGTTTCCCTCGTATGTGGGATATCTCGTAGTGGCCACCTCTTACGAATCAATATTGACGTCATACGAGCTTGGAATATCAGCAATACAATCCTATGTATTACAGGGGGGAATACGTCCAACACTAATCCAAACGGTTTATGTATCGATAGCACAACGATTTCTGAAAGGGGCTTAGCCCCCAAGGAGACATAATACAGATGGGCTGTAAGGCTGATGGCGCCGCGCAGGGATACACAGTTCTTGGCGGCATAGTTCTGGCGTATTTTGCAATACAAATGATCATTGGCGGACTCAACACCTTTTCAGGTGGTGACATCAACGGACTTGTGGTTCTTATCCAAGGAATCGCTCTAATCTTGATGGTTGTTCTATCATTTGATGCTAGCGGTTATGTGTCGTGGAAGGTGGGAAAATCCGGGGCCCTTCTTGCTCTTTTCGGATTCTTATCTATCATCATTGTCGTTGGTAATCTCACGTTCGACGTCATTGGGTGGTTGACGAACATAGGCACTCTTGCAGGATTCATGATTCTTCTCGCAGGGCTTATCATGATGTTCAGCAAGTAAGGTTAGAGGGGTCCCTAGCCCTCATCACAAATTAGATAATGAGGTGACACTAGGTTTGGCTCGTCCCTCCAAGGATGGTTGTAGCAATGGACGAGAAGCACATTCAGATTATCAAGGACTTAGGGTTCGATGATATATCACAGGAAACAATGACCAACGATTACTGGAAGAAACGCGGTGCTGAGAGCTTAGCTCTTACCACCCAGGACCGCGAAGTCTACGGATGTCTTGACCATACTCGTGGTCTTGGAACAACAATCTACGACATCGAGGGCACGGAATATCTTGATGTCACCGGAGGCGTAGCTGTTCGTGCTTTCGGGTTAAGATACAAACCACTCCTTGATTTCGAAGCCAGCGTTAATGATGTGGTGCGTGAGTTTCCAGGCGCTGACTTTGATGGCATACCGCAAACTCTACTTGCTGAGAAACTCGGGAAGATGGCTCCAGGCAAACAGAAGAGACGAGTTGTCTTCACAACGTCTGGCGGGCGTGCGGTCGAAGGTTGCATGAAGTCTGCAATGGATCTCTCAGGCAAACAGCGGTTCGTGGGCTTCAGGCCTGCTTTCCATGGACGAACTGGTTACGCAATGGCGCTTACAGCCTCCAACTCCAAGCATAAATCAGGCTATCCTCAAGGTGTCGACGTCATTCGCGTCTTCTATCCTTACTGCTACCGTTGTCCATATGGTCAGAATGTTGAGGACTGTAATCTGGAGTGCGTTGAAGCTCTACGGTACGCATTGCAGCTGGAGGGTAATGACATCGCAGCCACTGTCATGGAGCCCTTATGCGGCGAGGGTGGTCTCATAGTTCCTCCTTCGAAAGCAGTGAAGGGGATGTATGAGGTCACAAGAGATGTTGGTGGATTCTTCATTTCGGACGAGGTTCAAGCGGGGATGGGTCGAACTGGGAAAATGTTCGCAATTGAGAATCATGATGTTGTCCCTGATTACATGTCTATGGGCAAAGCCTTAGGTGCGGGTTACCCGATGGGCGCCTCGATTGGCCCCTCACCGATGTTCTCAGGCCCAACTCGTCATTCTGAAACTTTCTCTGCAGAACCCAAGATGGCGCTTCTGTCCCTATGGGTCCTCAAACACCTTGCCGACGGAGATTTCCTCAAGAATAATGCTGAGAAGGGCGCCTATCTGTTGAAGCGACTAGAGGAACTCAAGGACAAACACGAAGCCGTGGGAGACGTCCGTGGAATGGGTCTGATGGTTGGCGTGGAATTCGTGAAAGACAAGAAGTCCAAAGAGAAGGCTCCCAAGACTAGAAACCGTGTCGTCAAGAATGCGGTTCAGAAGCAAAAATTGTGGCTACTTGGATCGGGAATGAACACACTACGGTTAACTCCGAGCTATGTCATCACGAACGCGGAGATAGATGACGTAGTCGATCGGCTCGACAAGGCGATTTCCCAGAGTGCATAATGCACAGCATCAGTGCAAATTCATCTTGGCATTCTGTTGCTGAGATAAAAAGAGAGGAGGCCCATGCCCAGCGAAGACGCGGGCATGAGCAACCTGCTTATTTGATGAAAAGTAGTATCGCACCGATTATGACTAGGAGTGAACCCAAGTCACCGCCGAATAGCCACATAACAATACCCAGAATCAACATTACAATTGCAGTATTAGCGAACGCCAATGCCGGGATTTTCACTACTCCGCTTGAGGCTAGTACGATTAACGACACAATAATGAGGATAATGCCATCGATGAGGGGTCCCAGACTGAAAAGACTGTAACTAACCCATCCCCAGCCCGCAATCAATAGAACCTTCAGGATTCCAAAGAGCACACCGAGAATGCCACCGAGCATTATGAGGATCTTGCTAATTTCCTTAAGATCAGCCATATTCATTTACACTCCATTTTTGATTTTCTTCGTTTCCCTTGATGCCATCAAGAAGTAGTCACTCACAAGCGAAAGCATAGCATGCAAACAGTGAACTGTCAATGTAAGAAAAACACCACTG
>WTCK01000267.1 GCA_013138615.1 Candidatus Thorarchaeota archaeon
TCAACCTGTTCCTTCTTCAAAGTGCTCTCAAGCGGGTTAAATCACCTGAATATGAAATGAAACGAGCGGGAGCCAAAATGAGCCTGATCAACCCTTGGATAATGCAGAGAGACCTTAGTGCCTGCGACAATTTCGACATCTCGGATAGATTAGGGGAAATCACGATTCCCGCATTCGTAATCATTGGAGAACACGATGATCTCATTCCACCCTCAGTAGCCAAACAGCTAGAAGTATCTCTTCCACGGGCTGATATCGCTGTCATCAGAGGAGCGAATCATTCACCCATGATTGAACGACCCGACAAGTTCAACAGGCTCCTTTCCAAGTTCCTAAAGTGGGTGGAGTCGAATCCATAGTTTCTTACTCTCCTCGCTCGCCCGCAATTCACCACGCTCACTAACAGGGGCGTTTAACTCACGAAAGCTTATTAGTGCGCAGCAACCCTTTCCCGTCAAGATAGCTCCTTAGAAAGCCCCCCCGCTAGCCCAATTGCAGGGCTACACGGGACGAGCAAACGGCGGTCGAATGAATGAGCAGCAGTTCGTATGATTATCTGTTCAAGGTTGTTGTTCTGGGTGAGGGGGCCGTAGGAAAAACAGCGATTGTGACGCGCTTCTCTCACGGTTTCTTCCGTACAGATTACAAGACAACAATTGGAAGTCAGTTCGCCGTCAAGAATATCACTGTGACTAGGACTGATGGCTCAGAGGTTACTGTTAAGCTGCAGATCTGGGACGTGGCAGGTCAATCGCGATTCCAGATTCTACGACCCATGTACTACCGCGGTTCAAGCGGTGGAATCCTAGTCTTCGATGTGACTCGAAAACGAACGTTCATGGTCCTTCAGGAATGGCTAGATGAGCTCAGAAAGGCCATCAACAAGGATATTCCTCTAATGCTTGTTGCCAACAAGACGGACTTGCCAGATCGCGTGGTGGAACCCGCTGAGTCTCGCAGGTTTGCTGATGAGCGCAATATGCCCTACCTCGAGTCGTCAGCTAAGACGGGCGAAGGCATTGTTGACATATTCGCACAGCTGGCTCAAACCTTGGTACGGGCTCGCGAGCAGACTTCAAATCTGTATTGACCGGAATTCCAAGTGTAGAGTTTCTCCGCCAGCAGATATCATGTTTCAGCTTTAGCAACTCATATCTGTGAGTGTGAAACGTATGAGCTGGGTAACCGATGACGAAGCCTGACGAACACTATCCGGTGAACTTGTTTCCAGCACTTCAGTGGGCTCTTGATCTGTACTTCAAGAAGCATCCCAGGTTCAGGGACCCGCCAATTGTTGAGGTAATCTTTCCCGCGGGCAGCCACAAAGTGCTCATGAAGACCATTGGAGAACATGAGATTGTGTTTTGGATGTCTAAGAGGAAGCTGTATGTCAAGGCGAGATGCTTGGCGGATAGTGAATGCAAGTTCAATGTTTCAAGGGTGCCCGCTGATGATCGGGACGCGCTCAAGACCATTGATTGGGACAAGATTGATCCCCGCCAATTCTTCCGAATAATGCGCAAGTGGGTTGTCAGACTTGATCTAGATTTCATCACCCTGATTCGCGCACTGAATACGATTTGTGACAAGCACGTTAAGATACCAATGACAACTCAATACGGCCGGACTTTCGATAAGTTTGACGAATACAGGCGTAATCGTTGGCCCGCAGACGCGACGCCGAATAATCCGCCCAAGTTCATCGAGGAAGTTCTGGTGAGAGTGACCTTCTGGTTCATGACGGCTGCAACAGTCGGGGCACTCATCTGAACGGTGACTGACAATATGTACTGAGCACACTGAACGAACCAATCACAACTGCTAAAGAGCTGTTATCAGTTGGATGAATCATCAGGTGTTGACTTCAGATGCTCGTCGGTTTAGTTGTGAACCCGATTGCGGGAATGGGTGGGCGCGTCGGGCTAAAGGGCACAGACGGTGTTGTCGCTGAGGCATTGAAGCTTGGTGCAGAACCCATTGCGCCTGGCCGCGCTAAGGAGTTTCTGGAGTCACTCCTTCCCCTAGTTAGTTCAGATGTTCGAAAGATTGAGCTTGTCACTTGCCCGGATGCAATGGGCGCTGATTATTCCCGCGAGATTGGAATCAATCATCAAATCGTTGATGTCCAGATTGTGGAACAAACCACTGCAGATGACACAAAGGCCTGTATTCTGGCTCTGTATAAGGCTGGAGCACGACTGATTGTGTTTGTTGGAGGGGATGGAACCGCAAGAGACATCTTTGATGTTGTGGAAGAGAACGGTCTACACGACCTCATGATCCTCGGAGTTCCCTCCGGTGTTAAGATGTATAGTGGCATATTCGTCATTAACCCTCGGGATGCCGCTGACGTAATTCGACTTGTATCTGAGGGCACTGCAACAATGGCTGAATTCGAGGTAATGGATGCTGACGAGGAGGCTTTCAGGGAGGACCGGTTCATCATCCGGCTCTATGGATATCTCCGGGGGCCCTCTGTGCCTGCAAGATTCCAGGGTGCAAAACAAGCTAGTCCCGAAACGGTTGACGAGCACGAGGCACAGGAAGCTATTGCGAAGTATGTTGTAGAATCAATGATTCAAGATGGCACCTACATTCTCGGACCTGGTACTACAGTCAAGAATGTGGCTGACATGCTGGGCGTGAAGAAGACTACACTCGGTGTCGATGTCTATAGTGAAGGAACAGTCTACAACGATGTCAATGAAGAAAAAATCATGAGCATTGTCGAAGATTTCGGAAAGGTCTGGATTATCGTTTCACCCATAGGCCATCAAGGAATGCTTTTTGGACGTGGCAATCAACAGATCAGTCCGAAAGTGATTCGACAAGTTGACCGCGATAAAATACTCATCATGTCAACCCCCGCCAAGCTAAGGGATATCGAGGGGGGCACGCTCAAAGTGGACACTGGAAATCCCGATGTGGATGACCTGCTTCGTGGATACATAAGAGTCATAACGGATTACAATGAGCTAAGAATGGTAGAGGTAGAATAGAAAGAATAATCAACCCCCTATTGTCTGTTTTACCGAAGGGCCCAAGTGAGGTGAAGTAATGATAGTTCTGATGACTGACTTCTCGGAGTCAGAGTATGCAGGTATGATGAAGGGAGTGATATACACAATTTATCCTAAGGCTAGGGTGGTAGACCTCACTCATGAGATATCACCGCAGTCAGTGAGGGAGGGCGCGTGGATTCTACTCCAAGGTTATCCGTACTTCCCCAAGAAGACAACCTTCGTATGTGTGGTCGATCCCGGCGTCGGGACTGGACGCGATGCTGTCTTAATCAGAACCAAGAATTATGTCTTCATCGGTCCCGATAATGGCTTGATGTACCCATCCGCGCATAAGGATGGCATCAAGGAGATATTCAAGATTCAGATTAACCAGCCGGAGTTTACCACCTTTCACGGGCGTGAGATCTTCGCTAAGGTGGCTGCCTACGTGGCAAGCGGGGCTGGCGAGAAGTTCCTAGGGGAACGCAAATCGGACCTCGACATGGTCCTGAGGTTTTGGCAGGAGGGACGCAGTGGAGAAGTAGTCCGCGTTGACCATTTTGGTAACATAATCACCAATCTGCCGCCTCTGGACAAGGATATGTATCATCTAAATTATCGGGCTCTGAATCGGGATATCACATGGGCTGGCACATACGGTGAAGGTCCTGAGTATGATATGTTTCTCGTCACTGGTAGCGCAGGTACGCTTGAGCTCTCAGTTAAGAATGGACGAGCCGCTGACCGCCTTCCGGCAAGGGTCGGCGATACCATTGTCATCAAGTAGCCATTGATGTAGCGTGATACATGCACTCATCCATGGCACAGTCCGGATTTCTCTCTGAATGAACACAGGACTGAGGACTGGGAACAGGACCGAGGTCAATATTGTACTCATTCTTGAGCGCTTCAATCGCGGCAGTCAGTCCATAGTATGTTGCTCTCTTGCAGCATCGAATAAGCTCATCTTGGGATAGAGCTAATGCATTAGATGTAGCTCGGTGTGCTTGCAGTCTTGGGGTTGCACGTTTGGGTGTGGAATCCAAAAACAGAGCTAAGGCAACCCCCGCCCCAACACAAGCTCCGCAAGTGCCTGCGTAGCCGCAGAAGCCACCAGGAATCTTGAATCCTCTGCGAATTCCCTCAATGATAATGTTCTCAGTTATTGGCGACCCATCGTTTCTGTTGAAACCTCTGTTTTTCATTGCAATCAGTATCGCTGCTGGAACCAGACTATGATGTTCGGGACCATGGAACTTGAAGCTTGGATGGGTCATCGCTCGGTCCACGATTTCAATTGGGTTCGCGCTAGTTTCGATTTCCGTCAGGCGGTTGAGAAAATCGAGGGCTCCCTCGGCATGACAAGTATCACATACGAAATGACCTTCGGGGCAGTATATGGGCGAGTATGTCGTCAAACCGCAGAATGCGCAGGTCTGCTCTTTATCAGTTCCCCCGTAAATCAGAGTGGTACCACAGACTGTACATTCTGAAACATGTTCGGGGTCGGCACTCTTGTTCATCGAATCGCCTCTTGCCAGGTTTCCAAATTCCAGCATGTTCTGATTACAGTTTCGATGGAGGACAGGGAATGTTCGTGATTAAATATGCTATCTCACAATGCTTAACTGCAGGGACTGATGATACTTAGCAACTAGATGGAGGAGTGCATGATGACTATTGCAGATGCGAAGAGGATTGCGCAAAAGCACTACGACTTGCTTCAGGGGGATGATTTGGCAAAATGGGCGGAAACCCTTACGATGGATAACAGAAAAGCGCTAACGATCAAAGGCAGCTCGTCTAGCATGTGGTGGGATGAGGGTAGAGGGTATTTTGAACAATATGGCGTCCACTACAAGTTCAACCGCGTGGGCCAGCAGAGCGAGGGCTACTGCACACTCCTCTTTACAAAGTACAACGCAAACGGTTCTGTGCGTGGAATGCCTGTGTCTATCGACTTGAGAAAGGAAGATGACAAGTGGAAAGTAGAGCTGGCTTCCTATTGATTCCCCTACCGCAACAGACCTAAATACGCGGCGCATAACCTCGCAACTATGTCTCGGGTTGTTGTATTAGGTGGCTGTGGAGTTGTCGGCTCTATTGCCGTCAAGACGCTGACATCAATCGGTGAGTTCGATGAGATAGTGGTTGCTGACCTCAACTACGAAGGAGCACAGACCTGCGTTTCTGAGATTGGCGAAGGCTGTTTATCAGCGGTGATGGTGGATGCTTTTGATCCAGATTCCATAAAGGAGGCCATCAATGGCTCAGATGTAGTGCTCAACTGCTGCGGCCCCTTCTACAAGCTTGGGCCTATTGTGCTTAAAGCTGTGATAGAATCTGGAATAGACTATGTCGATGTCTGTGATGACTACGATGCCACCAAGATCCTTCTAGCAATGGACAAGGCTGCGAAAGAAGCTGGCATCTCAGCACTTACTGGAATGGGAAGCTCACCTGGTGTTGCGAATCTTCTTGCCAAGCTCTGCGCTGATCAGATGCTGGATGAGGTCGAGTCAATTGACATTCTCCATGCTCATGGTGGCGAACCCAAGGAGGGAGCGGCTGTTGTTGCGCATCGAATCCATAGCATGACCTCTCCCATACCTATGTATCTGGATGGGAAATTCGAAACAGTTGAGTACTTTGGCGAGAGCGGGCAGGCGCTGGAGATTTTGGTTGACTTTCACCGTATTGGCGTGTACCAATGCTATCCTTATCCACATCCTGAAACGATAACGCTGCCCAACTACATCAAGTGCAAGCGTGTTACAAATCTGGGTTGTGTCATACCTACACAGTACTATGACCTGATTAGAGATGTCGCAAGATTGGGAATCGTTGGTGAGGAACCGCTAGATGTCAAGGGGACGGAAGTGATTCCTCTGGACTTCGCCATTGCCTACATACTGGAGCAAAGAGAGAAGATTCTGAAGGAAACAGATTTCGGTGTGCAGCGTGGCTGCCTCAAGATTACAATTAAGGGCACTGTCGATGGGAAGCCGCATCAATTCGACTTCTCAATGGCCTCTGTGGGTCAATCGATGGGAGAAGGCACGGGCATTCCCGCAGCTATTGGTGCAGTCCTAATGCAGCGCGGAAAGATAACTGAGAAAGGAGTACGGCCTCCTGAAGCTTGCGTCAACCCGCTTGACTTCCTTCTAGTCATGAAAAACCAGCTCAAGCTCGATAAGGTGACTGGCGAAGGCTCCCCTCTTATCATCGAGTCAATAGACGCTGATGGCAATCTAGAGCAATTGGAAATCTAGTTCAGATAATGAGAATGAGCGTCGGAGCTGTAGATCATGACAGATGACAAGATGCATCTTGGAGTTTGGGAGAAGTACCTCGCAGTTTGGGTGGCCCTCTGTATGGCCATCGGCCTATTGCTGTCCCAAGTCGTCCCCGGTCTGAGCATAGCGATTAACAGCTGGCAGTACATGGGCATCTCAATTCCTATTGGCATATGCCTGTTCCTCATGATCTACCCGGCCCTCTTGAACATCCAATTATCAGAGATTAGGAAAATCACCAAAGCACCTAAGCCTATAGTCCTCACCATCCTCTCCAACTGGATACTAGCCCCAATAGTTACAGTGATTCTAGCCAATATGTTCCTGGCGGGACACGACCAACTCATAGTGTCCCTGATACTGCTGGGCGCAAGCCCATGCACAGCTATGGTCCTAGTTTGGGGTAGGATGGCTGAGGGCAACCAAGAGCAGAACCTCATTAACACCAGTCTGAACACTGTGACCATCATGGTCCTGTATGTGCCCATCGTTGGGCTGCTGACGGGCATTCAAAATATCCCGATCGATTGGATGATGCTCGTGATATCTGTGGTCGTGTTCATAGGCATCCCCATGGTCTTGGGTTACCTTTCCAGGAGATACCTTACCAGCACACGGGGTGAGGAATGGTTCCAAGGCGTTTACCGACCAGCCGTGGGCAAGGTTTCAATGATTGCTCTTCTCACGACGCTAATAGTGCTGTTCAGCCTGAATGGCAATGTCCTCATACAGCATCCGGATCTCATAGCGCTCGTTTCGGTTCCGTTGCTGTTAGGATTCTTCATAGTTGTTGGCATCAATTTGTTGGTCACGAAGATTGCTAACCTCCGGTACGAGGAAGGCATAATCACCGTGATTATTGGTTCTTCAAGTCACTTCGAGATAGCCATTGCGACAGCAATTGCCCTCTGCGGGCTGGGCTCCCAAGCCGCCCTCGGCACTACAATGGGCCTCTTCTGGGAGGTTCCCATCATGCTAAGCTTGGTCTACCTTGGCAAAAGGCTCAACAAGAGAGGTTTCTGGAGAAAGGAAACAGTAGCAGCCATTAATACAACAACTTAGCCAAGAAATTTTTCGCATCTGGAAACGTGAGTACTCATTCTTAGAACACGTGTTCCAAGAATACAGTGTTATTCTATTTATAGCCGATTCGCTTCTAGTGATGAAGGGATAGGCAATGACAGCCGATGAACGAGAGAGTAAGTATGTTCTCGCGGTGGACCATGGCACTTCAGCCATGAAGGTAGCCCTCGCAAACATGAGTGGCGACATTCTCGCCTTCGAAATGGAAGAAACGCCGCTGTACCTCTTAGAAGGCGGTGGTGCAGAGCAGGATCCAGATGAGTGGTGGACGGCTCTCATTGCATGTGCCAAACGGATTGTTGACAAGAATCTTGTTCCTGTTGATGACATTGTTGCAGTCTGCAACTCGAGTCAGTGGTCCGGCACTGTGGCTGTTGATGCGAACGGTAATCACCTCATGAATGCAATAATCTGGATGGACTCTCGAGGCGCTCCATACATCGCCAAGTACCTGCGAGGGATTGTGAACATCCAAGGATACGGCATCTTGAACCTTCTCAAATGGCTTTACAAGACCGCCGGAATTCCTGCAAACGCTGGCAAGGACCCAATCGCGCACATTTTGTTCCTGAAGCACGAGCGCCCGGAGATCTATGAGAAAACGTACAAGTTCTTGGAGCCAAAGGATTTCTTGAACCTAAAGTTCACTGGGAAATTCGCAGCCTCCTACGACTCCATAATGCTTCACTGGCTGGCGAATACACGGGACATCTGGAATATTCATTACGATAAAGCTCTCATCAAGAAATTACGCATAGATCAAGACAAATTGCCCCCATTACAGAGTTCTATTGATGTGCTTGGAGTTGTGTCTAAGGACGTTGCGGACTTGATTGGAATCAATCGAGACGTGCAAGTTGTCACGGGGTCTCCCGACCTTCAGTCTGCTATGATTGGCTCGGGCGCAGTGAAGGACTACGAGGGCCACATCTACATTGGAACTAGTAGCTGGATACTCTGCCATGTGCCTTTCAAGAAGACGGACCTCTCCCACAACATGGCTTCAATTCCCTCTACGATTCCCGGAAGATACTTCGTCGTCAATGAACAGGAGTCTGCGGGAGCCTGCCTGACATTCCTGAGAGACAACATCTTCTACCCCGACGATAAGACACGCTATGGCAATCCGGATGTCTACAGGGAATTTGACAAGATAGTAGAGAATGCGCCTCCTGGAAGTAACAAACTAATCTTCACTCCATGGCTGTATGGCGAGCGAACTCCGGTGGAGAATCACACACTGCGTGGAGGATTCCACAATCTCTCTCTGCCAATCGACCGCCCGAACATGATACGAGCCGTGTTCGAGGGCGTTGCCTACAATAGTCGATGGCTGCTTCAGGGCGTTGAGAAGTTCATTAAGAGGAAGCTGGATCCGCTGAATATCATTGGTGGTGGAGCACAGTCCGACATCTGGTGCCAGATATATGCAGATGTCTTGAATAGGACCATCCGACAGGTCAAGGACCCAATATACGCAAATGCAAGAGGTGCGGCGCTCATTGCATCTGTGGCTCTGGGATATTGCGCTTTCGACGAAATTTGTCATTTGGTCCAGTTCTCGAATGAGTTCCATCCGAATCCTGATAACAGGGCACTCTATGATGAGCTCTTTGCAGAGTTTCTCCAGCTATACAAAAGCAACGAACAGATCTACAAGCGACTGAATACGTAACAGCAGAGCTAGTCGATGCCAGTCTACTCGCCATAGTATCTTCGTAGAACCCTTAGCGCACGCAGAGTAATCCACTTCGATGGCTTATACTTAACCTCAATGTCACAGAGCATTTTGCCATTGAATGTGTCCTTGAGAAGCCACTTGCCATCCTCTGGACGATTTACAATTACTAGGTCGATTGCGTCTTGCATTCTCTCGTCATGGACTTCAAGGCCAGTCAGTAGATCAAGAACCTCAAGGGCATCCGACTGGTAGAACATGGGAAATCCAAATCTCTTCCATCCTGCCTTGTCCTTGCGGCTTCCATCTGGCGCGCGCAGATACTTGTAGATTCTATTATCCAAGATTATCTCCACCTCTTGGTCGATAATCTCTCTAATCCTCTTCGACCGTTTCTTCCTCGGGATAGAAGCAAGTCCCCTGAGAAGCTTGACTCCACCCA
>WTCK01000042.1 GCA_013138615.1 Candidatus Thorarchaeota archaeon
GGATCTCACTCTGGCAGCTCCCAGTCTAGGCTTGGTGGACCCCAATAGCAACGTCAACGTGACCATCAACCTAGCAAATAGGCTTGATGTGGATGTTCAATTCAACGCCACTCCATTTGGCTACACATCACTGATCTTCGATGAGTCTTCAACACTGGTTCAAGCCGGTCCGGAGTCCACTTCGACTACTCTGATAACCGCAACAACGACAAACTTCGGTTATACGAAAGTTATCTTCAATTTGAAGGATTTCAATACGCCTGTGGAACCCCATCCTGTATTGCTCATCGCGGGCGGCCTTGTTTCGAATGTGACCGTGTCTACTGAAGACGAGGATGAGGGCTACTTCATTCGCATCCGTCTACTAAGAAACAACCTAGATGCACGCATGATTAGCTCTGCAATTATCCAGTATGACAACGGCACTGGAGAAGACACGATCCCCCTTGAGAACTATGGGGATAGTTACGGCATGCTATTCGGCCCATTCACAACGAATGCGACAACGATAACCTACATGATTAATGTAACAGACATCCTTGGAAACGTATTCAGTATCGAAGGAGTCATCAACGAGGGCGCTCCTGTGCCTCCGACTGTCGACATTTGGCCCTCAATCCTGATTGGAGGCGGGTTGGTCGCAGTACTCGTTGTTGCATTGGTCTTTGCAAAGAGGAGGAAGTGACACGGAGGACAGTGAAACCATCGAGATTCAGATTGATTTGCCTAAGCAATCCCCCGCAAGGCGGCTCTATGAGGTTAGATTCCTCATTTTGACTTTGCTACTCTTGGGCCTGATTCTCTGGTTTCACGTCAATGTCCCGACTTTCAATCTCTCACTCTTCACCAGGGTGTTTGCCGGCATTTTCTTCGGTTCACTGATCTACCTTCTACTTGGCATTGTCATTGGCAGCATCGTAAAGGTATACGTACCACTCGACTCCGTGATGCTAAGAATTGCAAAGCATGAACGTGCAGGGGTAGTACTGGGGTCACTCCTAGGCGTGTTTATCCCAGTGTGCACTTGTGGTCTTCTACCCATCTTTGCCACGCTTGTTGAACAAAAAATGCCTAAACGTGCAGCATATGCATTCCTGTTCTCTGCGCCCGCAGCAAATCCAATAGTCTTTGTTGTAACAGCGTCTGTATTCGGCCTACAGTTGGCCATAATTCGTACGGTGTCAATGATAGTGCTGGGCATTATTGGAGGCGTGCTTCTTGACATTCTACACGATGGTCCGATACTCTCTGAGAGAGTCGGCCTCGAAAAGACCGTTATCGGTGGTCGAACATTCGGACGATCAAAGAATGTCGAACAAGTTATTTCAAACCCGCTTCAAGTGCTTTGGGACATTGGTGAGGAAACCTTGGAGGTTGGCAAGTACTACGTGTTCGCAGTTACCATCTTGACTTTTCTTGTTGCAGTTCTTGACCAAGCCCTATTCTTTGACTTCTTCACTGGTAGCCTAATCTCCGTTCCAGTCGGAGCACTCATGGGTGTGCTGTTCTGCCTCTGTCCAACAGCAGATCCACCCATTGGCAAGACCTTTCAAGATCTTGGATTGAGTACGGGAGGTCTAGTGTCATTCTTCCTCGCAGGTCCATTGCTAGGAATGGCCTACGTGGGCATGATGTTTGGATACCTGAACAAGAAGATGATTTTTGCCTATCTCTTTCTCTCCGCAATACTAATCTTGGCAATCGGCTATTTTGTAAATGGTCTTACAGGGGTGTTACTGTGAAGCCGGTTGGAACGAGAGCCAATCACGGGTGGTTACTGATTGCCCTAGGTGTTACTATCATTGTATTTCGGATTCAATTCGACACTCTGATGTCGCTAATCAACGGACCAATCCTCTTGTTTGCCGGGATAGCTGTAGTAGTGGGGCAATATCGTGATCCGGAAGCAAGAACCTGTCAGGTATGTGCGGCAACTTCAAGTGAAAGCAAGATGGGTTTCAAGATGTCTGCAATCCCCCTCATTCTACCCATAATTCTGCTTATGATCACGACAATGATTGTGGTTGACGCTACGCATAGTGACGATTGGATAAACGATGTTGTGGGAGAGAAATACTTCGACGAGATTCCAGAGAACAGAACGGCAACGAACCTCTTCGAGCTCACCAATTTCGGCGAGAAGTACGATGGTCTATTCGTTGAAGTTAATGGCAGTATCCTTCAAAGACGAACTGATGGGTTCCAGATGCACCAGTACGTTCCACTGTGTACATGCTGTCCTCCAGTCGAGGTGACAATGTGGGTCTACTTCTCTGTTGATCCCAATCCAGACGACGTTTTCATTGTAGAAGAGGCTGAGCTTGGAAAGACCGACCTCTATCTTGTAATAGGCCAGTTCTACTTCGATGCGGAACAGAACTTCGCATCCCTACTGCTAATACATATGGAGCCTCTAGAGGAATCCTGATTATCCAAGGAAAAGGATATGGTGGTCAAGTCGAAGAGTTCTTCAGCAAGAGGTTTCCCTCAATCGCAGTTTGGTGTTGAGCATGACTACTCTTCGGGATATCGTAAAGTACCTCAAGGATATTGCGCCACAGGAGTTCACCTTCCAAGGCCGTGAGAGTCGGGTCGAGGTTGGACCTCAGACTGACAGAGACCAAACAAAGACCACCATAAACAGAGTCACCATAGCCACATACGCTTCGGCAAAGATTGTTGCGACAGCATCGCAAAGCAAGGCGAATCTGCTTGTCACACACAGGCCTCTATTCCCTTTTGCAGTAGATCGTCTCACAGGCTTAGATCTCATCAGGGCTAGACTCCTAGCCAAGAATTACATCTCAGCCTATGTAATTGGGAGCGCATGGATTGGCGTAGAGGGTGGTCTTAGTGACAGCCTTGCGGAATCCCTTGACCTGAATGCTGTGCGCGAGTTCATAACCTACGGGGACTATGATCAGCTGGTCCCGATTGGAAGAGAATGTGAACCACCTAGTGAGATGAACCACTCTCGTTTAGTTAACTACGTGGCAGAGAAACTGAGCCTTGACACAGTCTTGTTTGCTGGAAGTTTGGATGATGACGTCGGGAGAATACTTGTGAGTCCAGGCTTCTACGTTGACATGCCTGAAATTCTTAGGGCTAAACAGCAAGATATTGGTACTATTATCACAGGCGAGCTGTCACCGGAGATTAGGCTGCTTGCAAATGAGGAGAATCTAAACACAATCGAGCTTGGTGGATTCGTATCAGAAGAGCCTGGAATGAAGCGATTAGGACATCAATTCCGAATGGAGATGCCAGAGTTGAACATAGAGTTTGTTGAATCCGCATCAATTGCCAGGGCGCTTAGACCATACAGCGAAGACATGAAGTAACATTCTGGAATTATCGTATCATCACGATATTCTTGTTTCGAGGACAACCCACATGTTGCGCAACCGGATTGCACTTTGTTCTCATGATATGAACCACTGGACATGCTAGTTCAAACTCTGTCAATGACTCGAAATTGCCCATCCCTTTAGCCACAATAAGCTCAGCTGACAAGAACCGTTTCTTGAATTCGTTAGAGCTGCGTTCAAGGTTGACGCCAATGGCCGGGGTTCCTGTGTCGATAACTTCGTCCGCATATTTGGAGAGTTCCACCTCATCTGCATCCATCATTGTGGCATCATTCAGGATTGGGCCACCCTTCACAACAGCAACCACTTTTGGCCCGATTTTCCTGATTTCATCAATCAGAATGATATCAAGAACAACCTCTCCTGCATTATCCATCAGGTAGAGGATTTCCTCTGTGTTCTCACATAACTCTCGGAATTCGCTTACTTGGTCGATTGCCAGATCAGATTCAACATTTGCGATTATGTGCTTGAGTTCATCAAGACTGAAGTCCCGCCCTGATACATCAAACTCAATCGCATTTGCTGCTGCGGCAATCAGAGCAGCCATTCTGAATCTTGAGTGTGAATCTCCTGCCTTCTCAACCAACACCCTCAACTCAGGCAGAATCCCAAGGGCCATCTCATTCGATTCGTGTTTGAGCTCTTTGTAGGGATCTTTTCCAGTCATTCTCTGAACCATAAGGTCTCTGTCTGTTCCGATGTTCGATGGCACTGACTCATCATTGAAATTATCGCCTAGGAACTTCAGCATCTCTGTCACGACCTGCATCTGAAGTTCTGGATCATCCGTAGCAAGCTTGACTTGATTTATTGCTCTCTCAAGTAGACAGTGTGCACATTCGAGCGTAACCTTCATCGCAATCCCCGTTTCCTATCGCCTGCTGGCACGTGTAATAAGTCAACGGAACCGGCTATTTCAGTAGCGGTCCGACAAGACCTCTAAGGACATCTCCAGGCGTATTCGACTTAGCAACTGCAGAGGCAAGAAGAACACCTTGAGCACCCAGTCTGATTGATGCCACCACATCATCACCCGTGCTGATTCCCGCCCCACATAGGATTGTGACATCCTTGTTCACAACTCGGATTTGATCCACGCTGCCGCTAATTACTTCGGGTTTTGCCTGTGTCACCGAGATACCAGTACCAATGAGTTCTGGGGGCTCTATTGCGATTGCAGAAGGATTCAGCGCCGCCGCTGCAACACTCACTAGTGGATTGTTTGTGCAGACTATTGTATAGAGGCCAAGAGATTCAGCTTTTCGGATTGCATCTTCGATGTCTGCCAACTGCATTCTCTTCTCTGAGTGGTTGATCAGAGTGCCCGAACATCCAGCCTCCACAAGGGTTTCGCCAAGCACATGGCCAGTGTAACGTCCTGGATCACCCGGGTCAAGATGTTGAGAGAACACAGGAATATCAACAGCGAGGCTTATTCTATGGATGTCCGGTATTTGGGGAGCGACAACCACAGAAACCCCACTCTCGTTTGAAACCTTCTCGCACATCTTCGCCAGAGCCACAGCTTTTTCGCCAGTGGCCTGTGGATATGTCTTGAAGTTCACAACGACAACTGGTAGTTCAATCTTGACCATAGTACTCTTCCTCCCGAGCTGTGAATCTCGAGCCTTCAGCGGTTGAGGTCGAGGGTGTCATGTCTATTAAGCTTACTACCTTGTCAGATTTCTCTGAAATAGGAGAGGGGGTTGTATGTCCCCTGTGGGCTTTACTATCTGGTCATGCCGATTAGGAGCTTAAGCAAAGGCACGCGGGCATAGCCTCTCCGATTCAGTCCACTGACATCTTTTCGGAGCTCAATTTTGATGAACTTGCCAGCTTCGGGGTTCTTGTAGTATTTCATATAGAAATTCTGGAACTCTGAAAAAGTGGAGGCTCCAAGCAAATCTCCCACAGCATCATTCCCAAGGCGAATGTAGACATCTTCATCTGACACAGCGCCCGTTCCGGATTCCACCTCGCCTTTGGTCTTCTTGGCGAACCAAAAGCGCTCGCCCATTGCCATGAACTCAAGGGAGAATTCATCTGTGCCCTCGAGCCCTGCTGAGATATCAGGGTCATTAAACATGTACTTGAAACGGTCTGTCAATGAGGAGTGGTAAGGGATTGTACCTGCTTCGACTGGTGCATCTTCTGCTTCTTCCGCAGCATCCGCTCCAGTTTCAATCTCGGCTTCATCAGAGGTTGAACTCTCAACCTTAGCATCCTTCTCGTCGTCGTCCTTTTTTCTCCCAAAAATCCGTCTCATAACCATCGTCGTTCTGACTCCTTATTGTAATGAACATGCCAGAGGAACTGAACTTGCGCGCCTAGGATATGCCCTGCGCTAGATTCCACTGGTCACAGGTCTGTTTCTTTTCAGAACTAAAAAGCGTAGCTCGGAGGTACTTATTGACCGGGCGTCTGATTCGGTGTCGGAACATCAATGACGCTATCCATCTTCTCAAGCATTGCGACCAAAGGCAGAGTATTGGAGTTTTTTCGATGGCCCCAAAGCTCATCCGCCAGAAGGTGGCGGATGGCGATTCGAATTACTTGAGAGGGGTTAGGGTACATCAGGTTCTTGATGAGCTTGTCCATGCCATCTACGTAGGATTCTGGTAAGCATATCGTTACTACTCTCAAGTCGCTTTGCACCGACTACCTATTGGACGCGAATCTAAAGAAGGGTTGTCTGATACGGGTGTGTATCAGGATAATACCGAGTAGGAGTTTAAGACTGCATAATGATCTTGCCAGTTGCTCTCTTCTCCCTCACGGCATCCAAAAAAGTAAAAGACAACAGGCTTTGGCCATGGACAGGTTGTTATTATGGGTAAAGGAAAAGGCAAGGCCGGAAAGGCCAGAGCTAGTCATATTCTGGTGGATAAACACAGCAAGGCCATCGAGATAGTACGCAAGATTGCTGAAGGTGAAGACTTCGCTAGGATGGCACGGGAGCACAGCAGCTGCCCATCAAAAAAGAAAGGAGGAGACCTCGGATTCTTTGGCAAGGGTCAGATGGTCAGTGAGTTTGAGAAGGCAACCTTCGCCCTTAGTGTGGGGGCAATGACTAGAGAACCCGTGAAGACTAAATTCGGTTATCATATAATAAAACGAACTGCATAGTATACAGTAAAGCTAATGGTAGCGAAACTAAGGCAGGATCGCTCTGTCCTGCCCTCGTTTCTGTCGAGTCGACTTCAAACTACTTGGGCACTATTTCTTCAGCAGAGAATCGACTTTTCAGTTTCTTCAACACTGATGGCAGTGTTGTGTACTCCATGTCACTCTCGTGCAATCTGTGAGGCATGAATGGACCGTGTTGCCTTAGATAGTCAGCGGCTTTCATTGCGCGTTTCCTTGAGATATCGAATGCAACATCTTCGAACATGTCGACAGGTCCCAGGAGCATTCCATTGCTCACCTGGAAGCCCAGCCCGATAACTCTTGGTGGACCATCGAATCTTGTGCATCGTGAGTCCTTAACGCCAACGGGCATAAGGGGCCCGATATGCGAACCTCGCATCCAACCAGCCACAAGATGAGGTAGAGTGAATGCCTCTAGAATCTCGCCCATTGCTGGTAGTCCGGAGTGTGCTCGGATTATGGCAACGGGATCATCTTTTCCTACATACTTGCCTGCGAGATACGAGAGTTTGTCAGTACTAATAGAAGCTGT
>WTCK01000200.1 GCA_013138615.1 Candidatus Thorarchaeota archaeon
AAAGAAGGTTCCCAAACTGATGGAAGGCCCGATTGACATGATAGTGGGACCGGAGGTGGCCGGGATTATCGCGCACGAGAACGTTGGCCACCCAAGCGAGGGCGACAGAATCATGGGCCGCGAGGGAGCCCAGGCCGGTGAGAGCTTTTGGAGAGACCTCAAGATAGGCGAATCAAGAGTTGGGAGTGATGCAGCGACGGTCAGCGAAGACCCCACCATACCTAACACAGGAGGATTCTATCTTTATGATGATGAGGGAATCAAAGCAAGGAAGAGAGTCCTGATCAAGAATGGCATTCTGAATGAACCCCTACTCAACAGAGAGTTTGGCGTCAAATTCGGAACTGGTTCCAATGGTTCAGCTAGGTCCTCAAGTTACAACCGAGAGCCCATTATCAGAATGTCAAACACTTTCTTTGAGCCCGGTGACCATTCGCTCGAAGAATTGATTGAAGATGTCAAGCTGGGGTGCCTGATGAAATCTTTCACGGAATGGAATATAGATGACAGGCGCTACCAGTCGAAGTACACAGGATGTGTTGCGTATCTGATTAAGAAGGGCGAATTGACAGATACGATGGTAAGAAGACCAGTGATGGAAACCACAAGCATTGGCCTGTTAAGCGCGGTCGATGCTGTTTCGAATAACCTTAGATTTGACTTCCCAGGAACCTGTGGGAAGAGTGACCCGATGCAGGGAGTACCTGTGTACGCAGGAGGCGGAGAAGTAAGATTCCGTGACATCCGTCTTGGAGGTGTTGGATAATGACCAGTCTTGATGATCTCAAATCCTACGTTGACATAGCAGTTGACCATGCAAAGGAGAAAACCGACGGAGTAATCGCTAGGGGAGTGCTATCCAGCAATTCCCAGATCAGATTCTCGCAGAATGCCATAGACATCAATAAGCGCTGGGAGAGCCTCTCACTACAGCTCTTCCTGATTATGGAAGGAGCAAAGACAGGATTCAGCGAGAGGTCAGTGTCAGGTGCGGATGATGCCAAGAAAGCAGTAGATGACACCGTTGCGTTCACAAAGCGTCTTCCCGAATCGATATTCTTTGCAGGTGTCGAAGACAATGTTCACGATTACAAGATGGTTTCTGGCACATTCGATAGCAAAATCGATGACTTCAGTGAGAAGGCTCCAGGCTTGGTTAATGCAGCCATTGATGCCGCCCGTACACAGGGAGCTAAGCGAGTCGCAGGCGCTCTCAAGTTTGGGAAGGAATTCCAGTTCTTCAGATCGAGCTACGGTCCTGAAGGCTCAACACGAAGCACATCATTTGACCTAAATGTCAGGGCATTCATGAATGAGCTCGACCATTCAGGGCAAGGTCTTGAGTGTGGAACCACGCCTTCACAAGCACTGAGTGGCATGATTGAGGCTGGTGCGCAAGCAGGTACCTTGGCCAAACAGGCGGAGGGTGCGAAGCAAGGCAAGCCCGGGACCTATGATATCGTCATGAATCCAACGGTAGCTGCCAATGTAATGGGTTTCATGGTCGAATCAGCTAACCCATTCATGGTCATGATAGGCATGTCACCACTCGGGGACAAGATGGGACAGCAGCTGGGACCGGAGTTTCTAACAGTTGCCGACGACCCAAGGATGGCAGGAGGTCTCGCAAGTAAGCCATTTGACGCCGAAGGCACTCCGACTAAGACATTCAATATCTATGAGAAGGGTGTGCTCAAGTCATTCGTCCATAATACGAGTACTGCCAAGATGTTTGAAACTGAATCTACGGGTAATTCCACTCTTGTAGGACTTGGAGAAGGTTTGAAAATGCTACTTCCTTATAACTCGAATATTGTGTTCGAGAACGGGGACCGCTCATTTGAGGAGCTACTAGAGGGGAACAAACCAACCATCTATGTCACGTCGAATTGGTATACAAGGTTCACCAACCACCAAACCGGTGAGTTCTCCACAATTCCGCGTGATGCGATGTTCCTCATAGAGAAAGGAGAGATGAAGCCAATCAAGAACGTGAGGATTAGTGACAGCATGCTCAGGATGTTTGCCAACATCACTGCACTTGGTAATGATCGAAGACAGATCTACTGGTGGGAGGTCGATACGCCCACATTCATCCCTTCAGTAAGGATTGCAGATTGCAGGATAACAGCGGCAACTCAGTGAATCCTGGATGTAAAAAGATCCCGAGGCAAGAGAGAAAGACTAGACGCTGCTCTGCTCAGCTTGGCTGCTCTTAATCCTGGTTCTGCACGACGTGGCTGCGTGGATGAAGACTTCGCCGACATTCATTCCGGTCTTCGCGCTGGTTTCGAAGTACTTCATGGATAGCAGGTCGGCCAATTGGTGGCCCTCTTCTGTCGTTACTTCAGAAGCGTCTTTCAGGTCCGCTTTGTTTGCTACTAAAGAACCAGCTAGGAAGATGTAGCTAGGCATTCTGATGCCCTCTGTTAGAGTTTCAAACCATTTTGGTATGTCCTCAAATGTAGACCGATCAGTCTTGTCGTATACTAGGATGACGTGGTGAGCACCCTGATAGAATCTGTTTCTAAGCGCTGCAAATGTCTGTTGGCCGCCAAGATCAACCACACTAAGAACGATCGTGCCTTCAGGGAAGTCGAAAGTTGCTACACTAAGGTCAGCCCCCACTGTGGCAGTGTAGGTGGTTTCGAAACGACCCAGAAGGTATCTCCGAACAAGGGACGATTTCCCTACATTGCGTGGCCCAACTATGAGTGTCTTGTAAACTTCGGTGGTCAGCGCGTGCACCATCCTTGTGCCTCGTAAGCATCTGCAAGTTCACTTATCAGCATTCTTATGGCATCTTGGGTCAAAGCAGCAATGACACTTCCGAGAGATACAAAAGGAAACTTAAGTAAAAGCGTTTACCCAGTGTGCCATTGTGAAGTTGATTGCTATGGTCGACCTCAATGAAATCCGAACCAGAACCCAAACGTGCAGAGAATATCTGGAGAATTCCAAGGGCGAGTCGAAAGATGAGCAGATGCAGACATACAGCAATTACAAATTGAACGAGCAAGCGATGAAAGAGCTGAAAGGGCTCATGAAAGGTCTAACTGTCGTCATTCTAGGCGCAAGCTGGTGCAAGGACTGCCGAGATGCAATACCAGTTCTATTGCACTTGGAAGAGAAGCTTGGTCTGGAAGTGCGCGTATTCGGAACGATGAAGGTTGCAGCACTGGACCCGGACCACCAGTGGCGAATCCCACCATCACCTCCTGAGGCTGAGGACTGGGGCGTCAAGGTAATCCCTTGGATTGAGATCTTCAACGAGAATGGCGAAAGAATTGACACGATTATAGAGAAGCCTGACTTCACTCCTACGCTTGAGGAGGAATTCGCATTCCTACTGAAAAAAGCGAGTGGGAGAACATAAAAGAGATAATTGTTCTAGCTCGAATAGTGCAGGAGGTAGTTGAATGGAAATTCCTATGCTAACCAAGTTTGTAAACGGACTAAAGATGTTCTGGGCGTCAAGGAGACTCCGATGGCTCATGATTGTCTTCATGTTAGGCTTAGTGATAACCACCGCATTGCAGCAACTGACTCTTATCGTGCCAAGTGCATGGGCATATGCTATGCTGGTGTCAGCAGCATTTCCAATGTTCTTCCTCTTGACTGCATTACTGTCACTTCTTGGATTGCAGCGATTCGTCGCTAGCGAGGAATCATATCGCTCGTCCGCAGTGCTGTTCTTCATGTGGCTATTTGTCAGCGCTATACTTCAGGTATACTTCATATTCAACTTGTTTGATGTGTTCATGTTTGTATACTTCGGAATTGCATTCTTGGGCTGGATTTCATTCCAGGCGTACTTCTCAACAAGAACAAGCCTAAGCTACGCAGAGAAGGCTGATGTTAGGGAGAACTCCAGATTAGTGAAGGTCCTAGTCACAATGAGCCATATCTTCTGTTACGTAGTGATCTTCGGTGCTCTCGGGTATGTCCTATTAATAAACAACAGTCAACTCTTAGGCGACTTGTCAAGGCTGCTCCTGCTCGTGTTAGGAACTTTGGTGGCAGCACTCTTCAACTTCCTCAATGGAATGATATTGGGCCGCCAGCGCGAAAAGACAACCTTCGTTAATGTGGCATTGATAGGGCTTTTCATCTCCCTTTACTCGGGTTACTTTATCTACAACGCAGGGAAGCCTATCACACAGGACTTCGACATAGTTAGTTTTGTAATTACGATTTTCTTTGTGTTCTACACAATGAGCTCTGTGGGGTCAACTTTAGCCTCAAGAGCTGAAAAGGAAACAAGATGGAAGATATCAAAGGAACTGGCAGTGACTCTCACTTTCTTCCTTGCTTCTGGGTATTACTTTGCAGACACAATCCTGCCAATACTGCCCTCTGTAGATCCAGTGTTGGGAGCGGCCATGGGTGACTTAACAAAGCTCTTCATCTTTCCGTTAGTGGCGCTGGTGATGGAGTTACTATTCATCAGACGTGCGGGGAAGGTTCTCGAACCGACCGCAGAACTGCCACCTGAAGAAGAGCCCGTTACGACTGAAGAAGAAACCGAACCTTCTGAAGAACCAGTTGTGGAAGAGGTTGCAGAAGTCGAGGAGCCTGATGTCGAAGAAGAGAAACCCTCCGATTTGGAAGAAGACCTTTGGGAAGAGGAGGACTAATAGCATCTTCATACTCCCAAGCTGTCGCAACCGAACGCTTTTATCACTTCGGCGCAGAAACGAAGAAATGCACATAAGGTCATTACGACCTTGAATGAGCAATGCTCAATTGAAACTGGAGAATGCTAAAATGGCACGATGGGAATGTCTAGTCTGTGGCTGGGTATACGACGAGGATAAGGGCGACGAGGATAGCGGAATCGCAGCGGGCACTAAATTCGAAGACCTACCTGAGGATTGGGTCTGTCCGATGTGTGGCGCCTCCAAAGAAGATTTCGAGAAGCTAGAGTGAAGATTCTCGGGGGTTTTTAGCCCCCGAATTCACTTTCTTATCCGTGAACAGCGATTCAGTATGCTCGCTCATACTCAATAAGACTCTCAGTGAACGATGGACACATAGATCCATCCTTCTTATGCCTCCAATACACAGCCCATTCATCGGCCTGGCTTCTTTTCACGACAACCTGTTTCTCTTGACTCAAGCTACTCGCAAGCTGAATCGCTTTTCTGAGGCTCATGGAGGCGCGTTCGAGTCTGAAGACTTGGCCCCCAATAAGCAGCCACTTCTCCGCTCTCATAGCAGCAAGTCATGATGAAGTCTAATAACCTCCACCAGAGCATCGACATACAATCACGGGGATTCTTAAGGGCGGTATCTAATTGATGAAAATATTGGAGAACAGAGAGATGAAACTCCTAGACCGTATCAAGAAATTGACAACTCTGAGGTTTTTCCTGCTGTTCCTCATTCTAACGATAATCGTGGTCGTGGCGATGGGAAACGTTACGCCCCAGATACTGGCACTGTCCGGAGGCGCGCCAATCCTTGATATCAGACCGGGCTACACCTTTGCTGACGTCGAACATCTCCTCACTGTGCTTGGCGAGCAGGGTAGACAATTGTATACAACGCTACAGGTTCTTGACTTGATTTTTCCGTTGGCATATGGTATGACCTTGACACTGGCACTGACCAGTGTTATCACAAAATTGTTTCCTGAAGGACACCTCATGGAGAAGGCGGTTTCCATGCCCATCCTCGGCATGATCTTCGATTACCTTGAAAATATCACTATTGCGACGCTGATTGCATCGTACCCGAATCTTTCACCGTTGGCTGTAAGTGTTGCAAGCATCTTCACTCAATTGAAGTGGTTATTCATAATTCTGGCATGTGTTCTGCTAGCTATTCTCGCAGCACTTGCATTGCTTAAGAAGAAGTGAAGATACACGTTCATGCCTATGCGGCGAACTCACTTGACTCAAACAGGCAGATTGTGCCCTCCAAGTCCTCGCGCTCTGAACGAATGCCATTGCTCTCAACTATCAGATTAAGCAACAGCTTTTGATAAAGCGTTTCTGAGATGTGTCCTCTGTCTTTCTTTTCATCAAGCTCAAATCTCTTGCGACGGATATCATCGAAGGCCTTTCCAAGTGCAGCATGACGTATTTTCATTAGTGTGAGGTTAGCGCCGCCATTGCCTTCTGAGAAATTCAAAGTCACTGTTTCGTGTCCCCGATATTGGAGTAAGAATCGCGGAGTCGTATTATAGTATATTCGTATATATATACTCCTATTATCTAACAGACGGCCCAAGTGGGTCGCGATCATTGCCAAGCTCGGGCAATGGAGCTGCATGCAGCCGACTCAAAGCATAAATGGGGCAAAG
>WTCK01000298.1 GCA_013138615.1 Candidatus Thorarchaeota archaeon
TTTTTCTGGGATCTTCTCAATCATTGCGAAGGTCAATTTTTTAACTCGCTCAATGTTCTTGGCCATTGTTTGCATTACCATCTCGTGAGTGACATGCTCATCGCCATGCACATCGTAGTCCGTAGGCATTGAAATATTCACAAAGCAGATACCCGCTTCTCGCGCGAGAGCAGCCTCAGGATAAGCTGTCATTCCTATCACTTCCCAGCCTTGGTTGTGGAAGAACATCGATTCAGCGGATGTTGAGAATCGCGGCCCATTGATGCATACGTACGTTCCTTTCTCATGCACTTTGTATCCAAGCTTGCCTGCCGTGTCAACTGCAACCTGCCTGAGCTCTGGACAGAAGGGTTCACCAAATGGAAGATGCACTATTGGTCCCCCCTCAAAGAATGTGTCCTTCCTTTGTCCGAATGTTCTGTCAAATATCTGGTCTGCAATAACGAATTCGCCTAGCTTCACCCTGTCTGGCTGAAGGCTCCCGCAGGCTGCTGGACTGATAATCCTCTTGACACCAAGTGATTTCATCCCCCAAATGTTTGCACGGTAGTTTATGGCATGAGGGGGAATGGTATGTCCTCTTTGATGCCGTGCTAGAAAGGCGAATGCTCGGCCCTTAACTTTGCCAACAATGAAATTGTCTGATGCAGCGCCAAAGGGAGTAAATACCTTCACTTCAACGGGATTCTCAATCGCCTCTGAGTCGTAGTTTCCACTTCCTCCGAACAGTCCAATCTCAACCGGTAAGAGTGCTTCCAGTTCCTCTTTCTGCGACCTATCCAGAGGAGCATACGCTAATGTTGCCTCGAAAGCCATTCCTTGTTCGTCTCCTTTGTCTACTTGATGAACCGCCACACTTTGTCTAGCGGGTATTCAATCTTACCGAGGAATCCCAAGTGCGACTTAATCTTCGAGAGCTGTTCATCAGACAAGACGATGTTATTGTACTCTCGGAGATACTTCTTGAGTTCCTGAGTGCCAACCTCAGTCACTCCTTCCCCCTCAAAGATCTTGGTGATAAGTGATGTCAAGTCCTCGTAGAAGTTCCAAGGCCATATCTCCCATGCCCACGAGATTTCCAAGCCGTAGTAATCGGGCACGAACTTGGAACCAACAATGTGTAGCAGGGCAGCCGTCTTCACGTCGGTGGGCTTACCCACTTCCTTGACATGGTTAACCGCCATGGTCAGACTCTGACCAGTGTCAGTTATGTCATCGACGATGAGAACGCGTTTTCCATCAATATTGCCAACAAGGGGGCAAGATAGCTTGGCTTTTCCGTCCTTTGTTGCAGTGACGCCCCAGTGGTCGACCTTCACGCTGAAGAGGTCTCTTATGCCGAGGAGATCACACTGAATCCGTGCATGCACCCAGCCTCCTCTTGCGATGCCGACAATCGCGTCAGGTTTCCAGCCTGATTTCCGGATATTCCGAGCAGTCTGATATGCATAGCTGTAAATATCATCCCAATCCAGCACGTAACAAAGTGGTCCTTTGAGTTCCATATGTTTCACGCACTCGCTACTCAGCGCGATGGGTGCGTTAAAAGTTTGTTTCCTAATCATCAAGTCAGGAACAGTAATAGGGCGCAACGTGGGGACTGTTAGGTTGACCTGCAATGTCAGATAAAGAGAAGTGTGTCGGTAAGGAGCCAAGAAAGATTATTGCTAAAGTGATAAGTCAGAAGGGCTACTGCGCAATCGGAATGAAGGTAGGCGACATCGTAGAGATTGACCATTTTGGAGTGAAAGGTGATATATGCATTAATGCCCTATTTACAATGCTTCCAGTCGCATATGCCATGATGCATAATTCGCATTTCCCGTGGCTTAAGGACCAGTGCAAGGAGTTACATGCGTGTCCTGACCCCCACAATCCTGTCGTCTTCGAGCTGGACCGTTCAGAAGCCATGGATCGTAAAGCAACAGGCTAGCCAATATTGGGTCTGCCGAGTTTCAATGAATCAAATTCGCCCGGTCTGAAGCTGAGTTGAACAGAAACTCTAGCTCCCTTGGAAACTTCAATAGGCTCATCTAGTGGAAGAAAGAGCTCCCTCCAACCATCGTCCATTCCAAGAATGATGTCCTCGTACAGATGTGCTTGGAAGAAGCCAGCAAGGCCATGCAAATGACCATCCTCAACAATCGAAAACTCGAGCATTTCATTGACTTCGGTAGGGATGTCCTGTGAGCTGAAGTTGAACTTCGCGACCAAGGCCGCGTCGGACAAGTCTTTGGCGTCACCTTTTCCAAGCGTCTGAGGTACCTTATGGAATTCCAAGTCAAACAGAGTGAAGCGTTCCCATAGCGAATGGCATTCGACAGGCGCAGCGTAAACTGACGCGCTTGCTGGCAAGATGATTCCACCGGGTTTCAGTACTCTCCTGGTAGCATGCGCGCAGGCTGGCACCTGTTGTTCAATGAGTAGCATCGAGGACAGCATTTCACAGATAACAATGTCCGCTTGCTCTTCAGGCACATATTCTTCATAATGGGATTCAACAAAGCTGACCCTTTGAGAAAGACCATTAATCTGTGCGGCTTTTCTTGCGTAGTTTAAGGATCTTCCATTCACATCGACAGCAGTGACAGATTTCGCTCCTGCTCTAGCGGCAAGAAGAGCTAGGATGCCAGTTCCTGTTCCAATGTCCACAACATGTGATTCTGGCTGCACAACTCTCTGAATTGCACGCTGGAATTTGCTTAAGCGTGACCTATGGCTCAGAAGACTTGCCGCGTGGAGCATTGGGAATGGAGTTGCATATTTCATGACAACCAATCTTTGCCATAACGAGAGGTACTTATAACCAACGTGCGGAGAAACGCATCGCCTCGGATGACCCTATCGGTTAATGGAATCTATCCTGGGCTAGTAGAGGAGCAACGATTGGACGTGAATGACGAAGACCTCAGTCTTGCGTTGGAAGCACTAGAAGAAGGGCGTTTCGATGAAGCGGTAAAGCTCCTTGAGAAATTGGCGGAACTCGAAAATGAGAACCCCGATGTTTTAGTTTATCTTGGCATTGCCTATGTGCAGACAGAAACGCCTGCAAAGGCTGTCGATGTTCTGCGGAAAGCTGGCGAGCTGGTTGAGGAACATTCAGTCCTAGCTCTGTTCCTAGGCAGAGCTTTGAAGGCTCTTGGTCATCTTCATGAAGCTGAAACTGAGCTTAGAAGAGCTGTTCGACTCGACCCACGAGCTCAAGATGCATGGCGCGACCTAGCAAATGTTCTCGTTGCGAAGCAGGAGTATGCTGCTGTCATTCATGTTGCTGAGGAGGGGCTTGAACGATTTCCTCGGGATGCCGCTTTGAGAACTCTTTCCGCATTGAGCCAGCACAGACTTGGCAACTACACCGCCTCAACCGAGGAATGGACCAAGGCGCATGCTCTTCGTCCGGACTCACTAATGGCTGCCGTGAGCTGTGCACACGACCTCTTGCTTCAAGGACTTTACAATGAGGCGCATCCATTTATTGCTCATGCGAGCAAGCTTGATGATCAAGACAATCGACCGAAGATTCTTCGCAGTGAGCTACATATGCAGCGGGGTGAAGATGAAGCAGCTCTAAAGATACTGCAGGGTATCGCTGATGGAGATTCCCTTGGTGCTCCTGTTCTAGCTAGACTTGCTGTTCTCGCCCACAAAGCTGGCAATAGCGAAGCGCGTGATGAGTATATCAAAAAAACTGAAGCTGCGATAGTGGACATACCGCAGGGGTGGTGTGCTCTCTACTACATCTACAATCATCTGGGTTGGAATGACGAAATGGTCGACTGTCTAGTGCGTGGGACTTTGGATGATGCGGGCTCCGCGTCTCCATGGATTGCATTGGCCAATGTATACACTCAGCTGGGTAAAACCGAGGATTCCGAGCATGCCTGGGGCATTTCGTTTAGTTTGAGACGATACGTGAAGATTCACTGCGAATTTTGTCAACAGGACCTGAGAATACCTTATCAGAATGGCAATT
>WTCK01000014.1 GCA_013138615.1 Candidatus Thorarchaeota archaeon
TCCGTTTGATGAAGGGCGCTTCACGCTTGACGCCCCTGAATCGGTCTATGTCGATGATGTCAACACCAACGTTGAGGTTCATCTCCCCTGTGCCATTGGAGGCCTCATCTGTCAAGGTAGCTCACGAGCCATTTCTTTGAACGAGTCTTATAATGATAGTGTATTATGAGGGGGCTCATATTCCAAGTTGTCCCACATCGGGCTCTATAATTGCAGTGGACCAAGGATATCGGTCCAATATCCGCTGCATTAGTCGTTTGACCTTTCGTAGTTCAGATGTGCCAGAGTAAGCCAAAAGCAAGACAAGTCCACCTCTTGTTCTCTTGAACTTCTGGTACATCGTCTTGCTGGTATTGATCGTGTCGCAGACCACCATAACATTGGCTTGCGGGATGTCAAGATCGCGCTCTCCGACTGGGGACATCACTAAGGCTCGTATGTCAGCATTCTCCTTGAACTCCTTCAACACTTCGCCCTTGTCCCGAGTTCCCCCAGTGATTGTAAGCACTGGCAATCCTGCTTTCTCCAGTACGCTACGCACCTGTTCGACCATCTTAAGGTAGGAAGTGAGGACTAGTGTTTTTTGATGCTTCACGGCAACTTCGAGTACTCTCGTGACCTTTGTAGAAACTGTGGGGATTGTACGCCTGAGTTGGGCGACGTTGAAGTAATGATTCAGATAGTCCGCATGAAACATTCGTAAGAACTGCTTGGGTGGCATCGCATAGACATACTTGCGCAATAGAAGCAACCCAGAGTATCGTCCCTTGAGTTCATCATCAACAGGGAGTCGCTCCAGCATTAGATGCACCTTCCTTGCATCACCTGCAATGATGTCAAGATTATCGCTCTCAGCGAGCTCGTTCATAATCTCAATGCGCGTGTCGCGTACGAGCTCATCAAGCACGATTGAGATTGATCTTATCTTGGGATCATTCACCTCTGCAATAGAGAGGAAAGTGGGGTCGAGATGTTCTTCGACGTCAGTGCCGTATAGATTCTCCATTGTAATGACTTCTGAGTTCGGAATGTATTCCTTCAGCGTTACTAGCTCATCACGGATCTCCAGCTGCTCATCGGTAAAGACAGCATGGTCGTCTCTGAGTGTTCCACTCATTCCAATCAACCACTTCTCGCCGAGGAATGTTAGAAGCTCATTCCATGGAAACACGAGCGCGGTTCGCGTGCTGGTTCTTTTAATGAGAGTGTCGACCTCATTGATTAGAATCGCTTCAAACGGTTCTAGGAGGCTCAAGTCCTTTCGTGCAATGCCTGCCAATACTTGCGGGGTTGCCACAATCACCCTCTTTTCTCTCAGCACCAGCGACCTTCGGCCTGACGGTACTCTGGATGATAGCTCACCTAGGTCGTCTTCGAGCCCGCCATACTCGCTCCTAAGGTAGTCTACCGTTTCAGCCAGTGATGATGAGGAATGAACTACGATGATGAATTTCATATCGGGAAATCTTTCTGCCACAAGCTGGTGGGTAATGAACCGTTTGCCAAGGCCGCAATCGAGTTCAAGAAGAAGATTCGTACCCTGCAAGTCGCTGATTCTGTCGAGGATGTAGGTTTGATATCCTCGCGGAGTGTATGTTGGTTTTTCTCCCGACATCTCAAGAGTTCATTCCCAGCTGACGTTAAGAACTCATCCTTAACAGTGAGCCTAATCTTCGCTGGTGGCCGCTCCCGCAGATGGACTGCCGATTGCATATGCTTCTGCTTCTTCACACGGGACCGGCTTCCTTGGAAGCGCCTTTCCGCGGACCCATATCGTATTGGGTGGAACGACTTTGTCCTTGGGAACTACGGATGTGGCCGCGATCAGCACATTGTCCCCAATGTCAGCACCTGCAAGAATGACAGCGTTCGAACCGACCGTCACATTATTTCCTAGCTTCACTGTCTTCAGGTACAGACAACCACTCTCGTAGACGTGTCCGCTCAGAATGGCATCGTATCCAAAGAAACATCCCTCTCCGATTATGGTCCGCTCGGGGTTGAACATGCGACCATTGCCAATAATAGTATTCTTTCCAATCTTCGCTCCGAACAGCATATGCCTTGGTGAGGTGTCAAGGAAGATTGAGAAGAATCCTGCAAAGTAGGGGATGAGGATGTAATAGACCTGAGCGAATTCATACAGAAGCCAATCCTCGGTTTCTTGCTTGTAATACCCGTCTTCCAAATGGGGAATGCCTCTGCGGGATAGCTTAAACATGCCTATGAGAATACCCAGGAATAACGCGTAGCAGAATAAGGCAACGGGGATAAGGAAGATAATGCCCCAGAACCGAGTGTAGACAAGTGTTGGAAAACCCGCGTTGAACGTTCCTTGAAAAGCGCTCTGAATATCAATGAAAGGCCAGCCGAATCCGTTGAGTATCGAGTCGATATTCCAGAAAGCCCAGGCGAAGAGGAGAAAAGCTGGAACAGCTGCTACTATCAGACTGATGAGAATTGATAGAATCATGTAAGCCCCGTAAGCGAGGATTCTGACCTTCATAAGAAACACGTCTTGGAGTGATTTGGAGCCATGCGGCACGGCATATTAAGTCATACGACATCAGGAGAGAAATCATCGTCACATGGGAAACAGATATAGAGCGACCCAACCGGTCAGCATGCAATCGCTAGAGCTCACCAAGCAGGAGTCGGTACAATGACGTTCGACCTCATAATCGCAGGCACGGGACCTGCTGGCTTAATGACAGCAAACCGGGCATCAGGATACGGTGTCAAGACCCTCGTTTTGGAGAGGAGGAAAGCTGTCACTGACTCTCTTATGGGAGAGCTTGTCACAGACAACGCATTGCGATTCTTGGGTGTGAAGCCGGACTCCGAGTTCATTGGCAACAAGTACTCCGAAATCGTTGGAGAGAGCTTAGATACAGGAGCCAACATCAGAGTCGGAGAAGGTCTCCTTGGCAACTCTTACCTTCTTGACGAGGATAAATGCCAGGAACTGATGAGGGACCGTGCAGAGGCAAACGGGGCTGAGTTCAGATACCAATCTCGCGTTGACTCGGTGATCAAGGAGGAAAATCAGGTTGTTGGTCTCAGATACAATGGCGACCAAGAGGAGCGTGCAGGTCTCACAGTAGGTGCAGATGGATCCTTCAGCAGTGTCTTCAAAACAGCTGGGTTCACCCATCCGAAATGGTTACTCAGTTATGGTGTTCGCTGGAAGCTTGAAAACTGCAAGGGTATTGATCCTAAGGTTGCATACTTTTTCGTAGGGCGAAACGTGGGCCTTGGATATTTGTGGATCTACCCAAGGAGCGAATCAGAGATTAACCTCGGCATCGGCCGTGTCCCCTCATCAAAGGTGAATTGGGATGCATTGATGCCCATGCGGAGCGTGCTCAAGAAATACAAGGACAGCCACCCTGAAACCAAAAACGCAAAGATCGTTGCAGTGAATGCAGGGGTTGTTCCTTGCGCAGGGATAATCCCAAAGTTCACAGATGCAGGCGTCGCTCTTTGCGGCAATGCTGCCGGGCAGGTTTCGTCAATCGTCGGAGGCGGCGTAACAACCTGTTTCCATGCAGGAACTCTGCTAGCGAAGCACGCTAAGAGAATGGTCGATGCGAACGATTTCTCGGCAATGAGCGTCAGCCAATACGAAAAGGAGTACAGGAACACCAAGCTTGCTTCGAACATCAAGAAAACAGGTGAAGGTATGTGGGCGATAAGCAAGTATGCGATGTTCAACGACCCAATCGAAGCAGCGGAGATTGTACTCAGTCAGCTCGACGCGGGAACCCTCAATTCACTAATCCAAGGGCACGCAGGCATTGGGGACTACATGGGACTACTCACCGATTTTCTGCCAATGGTCCTGAAAATTGGCAAGGGCTACCTTCGAAGCATCGCCGTGAGCGGGCCGTAGCTTCATCAGAAACAGTTGAGAAGAGAGAAAAACGAAGGGTCTACCCCCTCTTACCCTGCTTCGTTGGCAGCCCTATTTTCTGCTATGCCCAGTGCTTGACTTGCACACTCTTTCTAGAGGGGTAAGTCTAGAAACTATTACAACCGCACGATATAATAATGCGACCTTTGTCAACAGATGCAAAGTTAGTATCTGTGTATGAAGCTAGTATCGCAATATTCCGACTATGCACGAAGAGAATATCATCAGTGTGAGGGATTGGTATTGCTAGATGAGAAAACGAATGCGGCTTTGAAAAGTCTGGGCCTCGTAGTGGGGAGTAGTGTCGATTCGAGAACCTTGAATCTGTTAGGTACTGTATTGCGAATTCAGGAAGATCCGCCAGTGCTTCTGTCATTCAAAACGATCTACGAATCAATGATGAATGATAACCCTGGGTCAAATCTTACGAAAGCATGGGTTCAAAGGGTTTTGAAATCACTCGTCGAAAACGGTTTGATTAGAGTAGAGAGTG
>WTCK01000229.1 GCA_013138615.1 Candidatus Thorarchaeota archaeon
ATTACTGCTTCGGCAACGATTGCGGCCGCACTGTAGAATTGTGCCTTGGAAGTGGAGTCTGGAGCGGTTTTCTTGGCGTATTCAAGAACTCGTTCCTCTGCTATCGCCTTGGACTTGTTGAAACCCATTGAGAAGAGCATTGGGTAATTAATACTCAAATGACCGAATCCAGCTGCCTCAGTAGGTAGGAATACTGAGCCGGAGTACACGACCTCCATTGTCGCTTCGGGAATATTCCGCTCACCGTGTGCCAGCATAGATTTGTCAGCCCAGTAGGATTCGATTTCATCTTGAACGATCTTCATGTCCTCGTCTGTAATGACAACTGATCGTTTGTCGCGATTCTTTATCTCTTCAAGCTCGGGAATTACCCTTGCTCCGTGTGCTTCAGGATAGATTATGGCGCCTCGTATCTTGTCTGCAATGACGCCCACAACTAGCTCGCCAGGAAGTATCCGTACAGGGATTCCTTCTAGCATGTGTGCAAGAGCCTTCGCTTGCCGGATAATTCTCGGCTCTCCTTCAGTCTGTTTCAGAGATTCTGTATACAACTGAGTTCGTTCAAGATACAAACTTGTTGTAGAATCCAATAGATTGTTCCGTAGAGTTTCAATCCTTGAAGCTGCCATCTTTAACCCGCCAAAGCATCGACACTACCAGCATGTAATAAATCGTATGCCGTGGTTATCTGCTGGTGCAACTTAGAGGTTTAAATGCCACATCTCAAATCGTCAGATAGGACAGATAGTCTAGTAGAACAACAGTATGGTCAACAACATGAACTCGCTAGTTAGTGATGCCAAATCGTTTTACAGCCACAACTACGCCCTATGGAAAGGAATCGGCCATCACTTCAAGACGCCTGATACGTACCTGCACGAGTTCAAGCTTAGATTTCCCGACGTGGAGATATCGCACCGATTATCGAACCTCGGATTGAACTTCGCGAATAACAAACAGATGCCTATTCATCGCTGGACTAACTACCTAGAGGGTTTCTCTGAGAGCTTCGTCTATAAAATAATCGAGCAGTTCGGACTATCTTCCGACCACAGTATACTTGACCCCTTTGCGGGATCCGGCACTGTTAACGTTGCTGCCATGATGAAAGGCATAGATTCTATCGGTATCGAAATTAATCCGACAATTTGCAGAGTGCTCTTGACAAAGACATCGTGGGATACTGATCCGAGAGAGATTGAGCGCCGATATGATGCGATGGTCTTCTCAAAGAAGGCGTCAGTGGAACCTCCTGCCTTCCTCAAAACAGAAAGGCAATTTCAGCCCGAGATACTTGAGAATGTCCTAAGGATAAAGGAACAGGTAGGATTGGTGGATGAGCCGCACCTCAGATGCTACTTCGAACTGGCGTTCGCGAGCATTCTTCTGCCATCGAGCAACTTGAGAAGGTCACCGTCAATCGGCTACGACAAGAAGAAATTCAAGAATCTATACCCAGACCTGCCATTCCTGCTGTTTGAAGAGAAGGTCAAGGAAATCATCAACGACCTTCGGTTTGTGCAGACGAAGGTGGAGAAACAAGGAAAGTCCATTTCGTTCTGTGAAGATTCCAAGACATTTGCTTTGCCTGAGGATATCGCAGTTGATGCGGTCATAACCTCACCCCCGTACCTCAATAGCTTCGACTACGTGGGTAACTACAAGCTGGAGATAGGCTGGATGGAGGATGCAGCTTCCACAAAGGACCTTGGCGAACTCCGCGACCGCATGGTATTGTGTGACAATGTTTCCAGATCAATGATGAAGTCATACGCAGAACAACCCCCCCTCCTTTCGATTGACTGGCTCGATTATATTATTGCAGCCAGCAAACCAAGAATGAGAGAGAGAATCGGTATCAGAAGAAAGGACTATCCGATTCTACTTAGGAAGTACTTTGAGGACATCCATATGGTTCTCAGCAATATGTACAAGTCCATTAATGACTGGGCCAGAGTGGCGTGGGTGGTAGGGGACTCGCTGATCCTCGACGTTTATGTTCCAACTGATCTGATTACCATGATGATAGCGCAGAGGATTGGATATCGCCCAACGGGCATAGAGATTGATCGCACAAGACGGTCTGGAATCAGACGCACATTTGCCCTGAGAGAGAGCATTCTGTATTTCCAAAAAGAAACGTAGGACGGAAGAAAATGCCAAAGTGGAAAAAAGCTGACAGGGATTCAAGTGGCTTCCCGTTGACTTCTGACGGGGAAATGGAAATTGAAGAGAAGCTTGCTCTCCTAATGGAGGAAGTATTGGCTCTTCAGCTGAGGATGAAGTCATTGGAGGAGAGCATCCAATCCGTTCTAAGGGCATTGGAGAAGACTTAGCTTCAGTGGCGGCCAATGAACTCCTAGCTGGAGAGGTTGCAGGATTAGAGATCTCTGGACAACAAAGTTCAATGTTCTCAAGCAATAGCTTAACAGCGATTCCATGTTCTCATAGCGTAGGTGGTTCTTGTGGAAGTCACACAGGAAATGAGAAACGAGGTTGTGCTTTATAATTGGAAAATGATGAAACTCGATAGATGTCGAGCAACTTGGACAATGGGTGAGAACTACGAGTTTCCTAATGGAATACGTGTGTATTTCTACCTCGGGAAGATACCTGTCGAAATAATAGCAAATATCGAGCATGCTGGGGATATCGAATCGCTGGTGGAGAACACGGGGTATACCAAGAAACCTATGAATGGACAGATTGAGTTCAGTGTACCATTTGGGACCAGAGGCGAATACTTGGATTTGATCTGGGGTCTGTACACGATTGGAGGCGAACGGCACTACTGGTAACTGAAGAACCAAATGCCATAGAGGGAGAGCGTGGTTTTAATGCAGTTACACTTCTCCTCTGAGAATCGTGAGACTGAAGGATGTAGCACCAATCTC
>WTCK01000250.1 GCA_013138615.1 Candidatus Thorarchaeota archaeon
GCGTGTCTGGCGGCTGCATTCTACTCATTTGGCAACCTTCTGGTACCAGGGGAGTATCGGATTCTTGATGCTATTATCATCATTCCTTCGATGGTTATTGGGGGCATCTTGGTCGAACTGAGTAGCATAATTGACGGAGTTGACGGAGATCTTGCCCGAGAAAGAGGAATCTCTTCGAGTTCAGGTGGCGTCTTTGACGCCATCCTGGACAGGTATGCTGACATTATAATTCTGGCAGGTATCACATATCCGCTATTGATCGCAGAGTACAATATCGGATTGTTTTCATCTTTTTCGATTGGTTTGACGTTCAACCGAAACATAGTCTTCCTGATTTTTGTCGTGGCTGTTGCTGGGTCCCTGATGGTGAGTTATTCGAGAGCACGACTTGAAGCGGCAAGACTCTTCAATGTTGAAGGTCGCACCTTCTTCGGGGCAACGCGTGACGTAAGGCTCTTTATCATCTTCGTCTGTTCGCTCGTGGGCTATCCTCTTCTTGCCCTACTCCTAATAGCCTTCTCTGCGAATCTCACTGTCCTGCTTCGGTTGTTGTCCATTGTGCAATCAGGAAAATCTAAAGGGGCACCTCGGCATGAATAGATTCGGTGCCTCGTACTTCTCAGGCTGCCCAATCCCTCTAGAGGACTTCCTGAAGCTATGTCATGAGATTGGCCTTGATTATGTAGAAATACAGGCCGAACACCCATACTCTCCGTCAGAGATTGACACCAGGAAGATCGATTATCTCAAAGACCTGTTGTCTAGCTATGGGCTTACTCCGTTGCTCCACGGTCCTGTTCACGATGTCAATCTCGCCAGTACTAAGGAAAGGATACGAAGCGCATCGGTAGACATCACCAAAGACTGTATCGTGCTCGCTGATGCATTGGGTTCCCGGGATATGGTCATTCATGCAGGAAAATGTCCTGCGGACCAAGTGCCCCTGATGCTAGACAGGGCTCGGGAATGTGCTATCAAGAGCATCTCTGAGCTTGCCCCATTTGCAAACGACTTGGGGATAGGAATAGGACTTGAGAACAAGCAGAAAAGCAAGGACAGAGAGGTGATCATGAAGGTAGATGAACATGTCAGTATGGTTACGGAATTCCAGCATCTCGGAGTTTTCGCAGTTCTGGACTTGGGACATGCATTCACGACTGGCTGCAATCTCGTTGAATACGTTCATGCGGTTCGAAACATCTTGAGGGAGGTTCATGTTCACGATAACAACGGACAATACGATGATCACTTGGCATTGGGGCGTGGCGACTTACCCCTCGAAGAGGTGGTCTTGGCATTACACGACATTCGCTTTAACGGACCAATGATACTTGAGGTCAAGGACATCGCAGAACTCGGCACGAGCCTGCAGCTGTTGATAGAGCTGAGTCATACGTAGCAATGAGCCAGTTCGACAACCTTGCTCACGACTGCGTAGTTGTCGCCACTCCTGCTTCTTGACCAGCTTCTAGAGTTAACGATTCAAACGAGTAGTCCTCCCATAACAGAAACTACTCGACTAGGTTGGTCACCACTAGGCAGGCGAGTATCAGAACAGCCAGATTCTTGCTATGTGTTCCTTCGACCGAGGATTTTCTGTGAGAGCACATAACTCCACATCCGCTCAGTGCAAAGGAATATAGACTTTAGATTCCACAAGTCAGATCAATGTACGATCTGACACAAGACTCAGATGCCTTCATAGCTAACAATGCGCCCATACTCCACTTCCATCCAGATGAAGGAAGATACTGTTGCTATCCTTCAGATGCCGAGGATCTCTTTGAGAGGTTCAACTTCGACTGGAACCAGTTCTCCAAAGACTTGTCGCCTGATACCCTGGACCCGGGAACTCCCTGCTACTACGAATTCTGGAGAGATGAGGACCTAATACAGATACGTTACTGGTTCTGGTATCGTTATAACAGATTCCCCGGAGCACCATTCGGACTGGGTGAACATCTAGGCGACTGGGAGCATGTGGAGGTGCGAATATTCCCCCGACTCACCGAGGGGCTAGTAACCGTGTGGCTGCTATCGAATCATCTCAGGTCACGTCTGAGTTCACTACCCTCGGATAGGACCCTCTCTGGATTTGAACCGGAGATTCCAACACTCGACGACTCCCACATCCACGTCTGGGTAGCATTGGGCTCACATGCTAACTATCCGGCAGCAGACAGTAAACCCTATCATGTTTCGCATGTGCTACACGACCGACTATCAGCAGAGGGCGCAATCTGGGAAACCAAGGAACACCTCAGGCCTTTGATGCTGACCAGCTTTGCATCCTACACGGGAAGCTGGGGTGATGAGCGAGCACCAAAGGGTCCAGCGAGTGAATGCAATAATCGGTGGCGAAACGCACCTGATGTTCTTCCTGTCCTTTGCACCAAATGAGCTCAGTAGCGTACAATAGGTAGGCTCCCGCTGATGTCGGGGCAACCAGTACCGTTGCACCGCTACCCCGTCTTGGCCTGCACCTCACTCTGTCCGAGGATAGAGACAAGCGTTTCTTGCATCTTATTACGACTCTATTGCCTTATATGACCCAAAATGGATGCCAAAAACCCTATCTGGCCCTTATAAGGCATAAAAAGTTGAACACAGTTATATATCCAACTGCCTAATCCTCTTTGAAGAGAAGATATCTGAGACTCAAGAGGGAAACGATTGGCCCATTGGTCTGCCAGTGCAAAGCTGGTCCATTATAGGGTGTACTCTGTCGCCGGGATCACGATTGGCAACCAATCTCATGGTATAGCACAGGAGAACATGCCTTATGCAGGTGAAAAAAGGAAACAGAACAAACACCGCAAGGATAGCTATCTTGGGTGGAGGAAATGCCGGCAGAGGACTTGCTGGCTACATGTCTCTCCACGGTTTAGATGTCGCTCTATATAATCGCACTTTTGAAAACGTCAGGGGAATTATGGACCGAGGCGGACTGGATGTCTATGGGGTCATTGAGGGATATGCTCAGATCCCCCTGGTCACCAGCAATATGGCTAGGGCCATTAGAAATCGAGAAATACTGATTGTGACTGTACCTGCCCAGGCACATGGGTTCTTTGCGCACAAGATGGCTCCCTATCTAGATGATGGCCAACTAGTGCTCTTGATGCCAGGCCGCACCGGCGGCGCTTTAGAGTTTGCTCACATTATTGAATCATATCCAAACACACAGAATATTCTCTTGGGTGAAGCACAAACTTTCAGCTTCGTTTCCAGGACGACAGGGACTAGTTCTGTCAAGGTGTCGAAAATCAAGAACTTGGTGCGTGTCAGTGCGTTTCCCGCATCTGCAAGCCGAGAGTTTCTGAAGCGCTTGGGAGACCTTCCCCTTACACTGGAGCTTGCCAATGATGTAATGGAAACAGGACTGAACAATGTGGGAGCAATGCTACATCCCACACCGACGATTCTATGCGCAGGACTATTGGAATCAAGACGAGGAGGGTACAACCATTATCGTGACGCGATATCGGAGTCCGTAGGACGACTAATTGAACGAATGGACGCCGAACGAGTCAATGTGGCAAGCCAGTTCTCGCCATACCCGATGACTCTGCTGGAATGGCTGGAAGATACATATGATGCGGAGGGCAACTCACTACGTGAATGTATTCAAAGCATAGATGCTTACGATGGAGTTGGCAGCCCGAAGTCGCTTCAACACCGCTATGTCTTGGAGGATATTCCCACCGGGCTTGTACCCATATCCAATCTGGGTG
>WTCK01000289.1 GCA_013138615.1 Candidatus Thorarchaeota archaeon
GTGTCTGTAGGCCGCTCAATGGATTTTCCCACATGGATGGACATCTTGACAACATTGTCCTTTGGAAGGTAAACGACACCATCCTCCTTGAACATCATGCCGTAGACTATCTTCCCCACACCCGGAATACGGGTCACTTTTGCAATGATGCGTTTGTAGGGGTATATTTGCTTGAGTAATTCCACGAACCAAAGAGGATTAGCCATACTGCTTGACCGACTTAAAGCAACTGATAATGGTTCCGAAAGACATAATCTTGGTGTAGTCGCACAAGACGAAACTATCATATGGCTTCCCGATTATCGTGCAGTAGTTGACAGGCCTGATTGGTGGACCAAATGAAGCATGTTAAGCTCCTATTCATTTTCATGATAATCGCCTTGATTGCGATTACAATCACTAGCACCGCTTACGGGTGGTTTCTAGGACAGAATATCTACCAGACTACATACTCAGCCAAGGCTGGAGTTAACTTCTGGGACACTTGGACCTTGGAGGGCAACATCTTCACTGCCTCATTACTACTGACACTTCTGAGTGTCATAACCCTGCCGCAGCGATCAACATTCATCTCCTTCATGTCAGCAGTTTCCCAATCCGGTCCCGTGACCAAGCGTCTTGATATGACATCCGCGGTGATTTGGAGACTGCTTGAGTTTGGCGGCTTCTTCGTATTCTACGTATCGGCAGGCGGCTATTCATTAACCGGCCAGAATGTGGCGTTTCTAATGATGCTGATGGGTCATGGGTCCATCTCAATCACATCTGCTGAGGCAACAACGCTCTTTTCGTTACCCTTCGCGCCAGGAACTAGCTCTGAGTCGATAGTGAGCCTAGTTCCAGCGCTGGAGGCATATCAGCTCTATCTTGGGCTTTTTGCCACTTTCTTGGTTCTCACCGGAGTTCGACTTGCTCTATCCGCTGTCACTGACATGATGAGCCACAAGCGCGACATGTTTGTTGTGATTCCCAAATTTCTGATTGTGATTTCCATTGCAATAAGCCTTGAAATTCTGGGTGTGCCTATGTGGACAGTAAATGCAGGGACTTGGATGAGCTATATGGCCTTGATAGTTGCGCTCTTCGCGAGCATAGCAGGCGCTGTGCTATTCTTGTTCCTCCGAGTTCATATGGGCGATGCACAACAGCGCTTAAGGAGCAAAATAGCCCAACTGGAGGAGGATTTCGCTCGTTTTCAGGGAGAGCTGGTATCTCTTCGTAAGGAATACGAGGGTGGTGAAGTCAATCCCGTTGATTACCGCAGGAGGGTCACCCTCCTAATGGAGGATCGATCGCACATTGCCCAAGAGTTGGGCCGTCTCAAACTCGAGAGATTAATTCCCATTAGAGGCTCTCCTCGGAAATTCGGTTTCCTTGCAGTTATTCTTATTGCGATGGTCATTATTCTCCCTCTCACACAAGGTTTCTACTATGGCATTCAGATGGAGGGCGACAAGTACATCGATTGGAAATTCAATTACGAAACTCACAAGGAAATTACCATAACGAATTGGGCTGCAGGATTGGACGACATGGAGACGCTAACGCTAGACGATCTCACATCGAACGCGACACCAGAGGGAGAGGTCGAGTTTCTCACGACAGTCCGACAATGGGATCAGGCCGCCAGCTTCCTACGTATGAAGAACCAGATTGGGACGAATTGGATGGAGCTGGCAGATTCTGATATCGTCTTACTCAAGGGGCATGAGTACTGGATAGCCCCCTTGACGTTTGATTACGGCGCAACCAGGACTAGCTTCATCAGTCAACACATCATCTACACGCATACTGAGGGTCTTATCATACTCGATGCTTACAGTGGTGACGTAATCGAACAGGATTCCCTAGTCGCTCTATTGAACCGAAGTGAGTCCATCGACATCTACTACGGCGAGGGGCGCGGTTTCGGAGATGTCGTCTTCACAGATGTTCCCGGCTTTGAGGAAATAAACAATGCCACTTTTCAGGGAACGCCTGACTACAATCTTGCAGGTTTCGAGTCCACCTTCTACATGCTTGCCATGGGTTCAGATGCGTGGTCTTTCATGGGCCGAGACATGAGCATGTTGGTCCAGCGTGATGTACTCTCTAGAGTGCGGACCATTCTGTTGCAGGGGTTGACTGCTGACAGAGACCCCTACATTGTTGTTGACACGGCAGGGAATCTCCACTATGCGGTATCAATCTACATTGACTATCATCTTGCGACGGGGTATGCCGCCGAGAACTACATGCGGTTTCTGGGCGTTGTCCTTGTGGACATAGGCACTGGCGAGCTGGAGTTTTTCAAATCGCCCACAGCAGAGGAATCATTCTTCATTGACAGAACATACATGAACTATTACGATTGGCAAGAAACACCCAATTGGCTTCAGAGCCAGATGAAATGGCCAGAGGACCTTTATGAACGCCAGCTTGATGTGGCATATATCTATCACGTTGATGATGGTTTTGTCTGGCAAGCGGGTCAGGATTTCCACGAATCACCGGATAACTCTGACACACGCTACATCATAATGCGAATAGGTGGCGAAGACCGTTTCGTCGCTATGCACAACAGTGAGTTTCGCGACTCTGCTGGACGGAACTTGGCTGGCATCTATGTGATGGGATGCGGTGACACTGACTTTGGCAGGCTGACTTTCTACAGTGCGGGTGAACCAGGGTTCTCCACGCTGCTTGGTCCAACTGCGGCTGTTCAAGCGTTCGAAACGAATGACCAGGTTCGGACTCAGCTGCAACTCTGGGGTAAACACAGGTATGGCAATCGCCTCCTCTACCATCTAGGTGGGGATCTATTCTTTGTAATTCCCGTGTTTCTCGAAGTGGAATCATCAACCAACATTGTCATTGAGAAGTTGGGCGGGGTTGGCCTTGTGGATGCTGAGAGCGGTGAACGAGTAGAGTTAGGCAGTAGTGTTGTAGAGGCATACTACAAAATGTTTGGGCTTCTCAACCAAACCGCTGTGGAAGCAGGGGCCGTTGGCATAGAGAGCGCTATCTTTAGCCCCCTTACAATAGATTCAGGCGCTTTCTCACAACTAGTATTGGGTCTTAGAAACAACGACAATGTGAGCCACGATCTATGGGTTGACATTGTGATTGTAGCTGGCAACTTCTCGGTTTCGTGGCATGGAAGCGAAGTCACTCCAACAGTATATCCCTCGAATACTACATTCACATTAAGCATAGGTACCGTGGGTGCAGGTGATATCTATGGCACCTCACCGCTAGTCGCAGTTTACCTGCCTAGCGGTTTGGTGCTTGGCCAGTATCTGGTTTATGTGATTCTGAGGACAGAAGAAGGAGTCGCTGATCAGGTCAGCCTAATCCTAACTGTGACATGATTCAGCCAAAGACTACTGCATATGACTTCGATACCAGCTGATAGTATGCTCGAGACCGGTTTCAAAGGGCATCTCTGGTGTGAATCCAAGAACACTCCGGGCCTTATCCATCGACCCTATACTATGTCTGACATCACCTACCCTAGGGTCAACATGAATGATCTTCGATCCCTCGGAGGATGCCGCCTGATTGATTTTGGTTGCAACATCTAATATTCGAATTAAATCCAAACCGGACACATTGATGATTTCGTGCCGAATTACTTTTTTCTTCTCTTTTGTTTTTAACAATTTAA
>WTCK01000228.1 GCA_013138615.1 Candidatus Thorarchaeota archaeon
AGCCGCCTCAACTGTTGCCCCAAACGATGTTAGTGAGAGGCGATGTTGAACAGCATGAAAGTCGGTGCCGTGTCCAATACCTAGTACCTTGATGGCTCTGTCAGAGCATCCAAGTTCCCGCATCTTGGTTTTGGACATGACAACCAAAGCCGCAGCCCCATCACTTGTAGGACAGCAATCATACAGTGTCAAAGGGTCTGAAACTATGCGCCCATTGCTAACCGTTTCAACAGAGATTTCCTTCTGGAAGTGTGCCAGTGGGTTCTTTGCTCCATTTCGGTGTGCCTTCACCGGCACCAAGGATAGCTCATCTCTGGTAAGTCCGAAGTCGTGCATGTAGCGTCTAGTAACCATAGCAGCAAGTGCAGTAGGCGTTGCACCATATCGAGTTTCATTCTCATACGACATCATCTTGGCGAGGATACTAGAAGCTGTCCCGCGGTCCACACTCGACATCTTTTCGACGCCAATCACAAGAACTAGATCGGCCAGCCCAGCCGCGATAAATGCGTAAGCCACTTCAAAAGCACTCGAACCCGATGAAGGTCCAGTTTCCACGCGCGTTGCTCCAGCGGGAACCATCCCCAGTCGGTCAGTTAGAAGCGTTGAGAGGTGACCCATTCCTGTGAATTCATCAGGGTTTTGGGACCCGACCACAACCCTGTCAAACCTGTGTTCGATTGTCCCCGAATCGGTCATTGCTTCGTGCGCAGCCTTCTCGGCAAGCTCAAGGATTGAATCCTCTAGCACTCCAAAAGGAGTCATGCCAACCCCTACGATATAGACAGGATCCATTTGGAGCAGCCTCACTCAATGAGTATTAGAAGAGTACTTGTGGTTACGCTGGAACCGGGCTTAACGTTGATTTCTTTCACGAGTCCCGCAGACGGTGACTTCAATTCGTTGAACATTTTCATTGCTTCGAGTATGCATACAACTTGGCCGCTCTTCACCTTATCACCGGGCTTAACCAGAACTTCGCTAATCTTGCCAGGCATCGGCGGATACACTCCACCATCTACTCGTGGGCCTGATGCAGAAGTTGTTTTGGGAGTCCCCTCTTCTTGCTTACGAATCCTGACCCACTCGATGTCACAAACTTGACCATTCACTTCCACAGATACCTTGCTGCCCGCCTTCTTCAGGATTCTAACGCGATGGTCTCCTGCCGTATCGCTGACTGTCCATGCACCGTCATCGTTGAGTGTTGGCTTCAGAGTGAAACTCTGAGAACCTACCTTTACAACCAGAAGCCCTCCCTCGTCCAACTTCCGCACATCCACGGTGTAACCGCGGTCAGCAAGCTTGACATCGTATTCAGGACTCATCACGGACCCCCCTGTCCTCTGCCTTTCATCACATCCTTCCGTCCCGCTGAAGTCCAGGCAGATTCAGCCTGTTCCCATTTGCCAGGACCATGCCTAATCGTTCGTCCGTCCATCAGATCCTCACGGCCAGCAAGTGTCCATGCATCACCACGCAGGTCAGACGATGATACCCTGCCCATGTTTGTGGTACTACTGTGAAGTGCGGATGCGATTATGGCAATCATTTGTGCCTCAGTCATCTCGCCCAGCGCAATACGCTCAGCTTTTCGTTTCAAGAAATCAAGTGCATACTGCGGGAACAATGCATACGAAACCTCATCTCGAGGAAGGTGGGGTGTATCTTTCAACGCCACTCTTGCCTTGGGTAATTCAGGTTCGAGGAGGTCAGCAGGGCGCACCTTCAGGGACTTCTCATCCCCGATTATCTTCTTCTTGATGTCTGGGTCGATATCCGTGGGGGGTCGGCCGTAATATCCCCGGACGTATTGCTTAACTTCATGGGGTACAATCTTGTAGCGTTCCCCAGTTATGACGTTCAGTGTAGCTTGAGTTCCCACAATCTGACTGGATGGAGTCACTAACGGAGGGTAGCCGAGCTCCGCACGCACGCGAGGAACTTCCTCCAAAACCTCGTCGTATCGATCCAGAGCATCTTGCTCTCTGAGTTGGTTGTCCAGATTTGACAGCATTCCCCCAGGAATCTGGAACACCAAGACCTTGGGGTTCACTCCCTGAAGACTCCCCTCAAACTGGGAATACTTGCGACGAATCTTTCTGAAGTAATCTGCAATCTCAGCGAGGAGATTGACATCAAGCCCTGTATCCCTTGACGTGCCCTTTAGCGCCTCAACCATTGATTCTGTTGCTGGTTGTGAGGTTGCGAGGGAAAGTGATGATATCGCGCAGTCCACTACATCAACCCCTGCATCTGCAGCCTTGAGGTAGGCCATTGAGGCCATTCCGCTTGTGTAGTGCGAGTGCAATTGGATTGGGATGTCAATCTCGTCTTTGAGGCGTGTTGTAATGTCAGAAGCGGCCTCCGGGGAGATAAGCCCAGCCATGTCCTTGATGCAAATTGAATCAGCATCCAAAGAGTAGAGCATCTTCGCCTTTTCTACGAACTTCTCGTTGCTATGATATGGACTAAGCGTGTAGCAGATACTAGCCTGTACATGTCCGCCTTCTCGCTTCACGAACTTCATGGAAGCCTCCATATTTCGGATATCGTTAAGCGCATCAAATATCCTGAAGATGTCAATCCCAACCTTGACGGCCTCAACAACGAAAGCTTCCAAGACATCGTCTGGATAGATATGATAACCGACCACATTGGAAGCCCGAAGCAGCATCTGGAACTTCGTATTGGGCATCACATCACGCAAT
>WTCK01000222.1 GCA_013138615.1 Candidatus Thorarchaeota archaeon
AAATCCAGAGCCTTGAAGGCGAATATCAGCTTCTCGATTGGGAATAGAGTGAAAAGTTATCCGAATCGAAACTGATAACATTTGAGAAGACAGACAAGTAGAAACTTAACTAGGAGATTCAATCTGCACTGAAGAGAGATGCAGATGGACGCCAAGAAGGTCATCATCGTTCCGCACACTCATTGGGACCGAGAATGGTATCTGCCATTTCAGAGATTCAGATACATGCTGGTCGAGCTAATCGACGAACTCCTTGACACGCTGAAGCAACAGGATTTCATGTTCATGCTAGACGGCCAAACGGTTGTACTAGAAGACTACTTCGAGATCCGCCCTGAGCGAAAGGAGGAGCTATTGCAATGGATTCGGAAAGGCAAGATTGCCGTGGGACCATGGTACCTTCTGCCAGATGAGTGGCTAGTCGGCGGTGAGAGCCTGATTCGCAATCTAGAGTACAGCCATGACTTAGGAACGAAGCTCGACATCCCCATGATGCAGGTTGCATACCTGCCGGACCAATTCGGGCATTCGAGCGTTATTCCTCAGCTAATAGGTGACCTCACCAACTTGAAGGCAGCTGTGCTCTGGAGAGGAGGACCGCCAGACATCTTGACAGGGCCATTCACTTAAAGATCACATCCAACTTCTTCAACGTCAATACTCGGTGTCTATCTACCAAGCGGCTATGGCAACGTCGCCAGATTCCCAGAGAGCTATGACGCATTCGTTAGCAAGATTAGCGAGAGCATTGTTGAGCTGGAACCATTCTCGCCCCTCCCACTGTACCTGATGATGAATGGGTCTGACCACCTCCGCCCCCAGCCGTTCATCCAAGAGCACGCAACGAAAATGAAACAAGAAGGGCAAGACGTCACTCTTGGTTTTCTTAACCACTATGTCGAGGCTCTGGAGAAGGCTGTAGCTGAATCGAGTTACGATCCTCCTATGTATGCAGGTGAGTTTCGATCCCCTGCCAGAGCTCCGTTACTACAGGATACCTACTCAACCCGCATGTGGATCAAGCTCTGGAATCAAAGAGTTGAGGATATGCTCTTGCGGAAAGCTGAGCCTGTCAGTGCATATCTCTGGTATCACCTGGGACACTCGTATCCAACTAGCTTTCTTGAAACCGCGTGGAAATGGTTACTCCGGAATCACCCCCATGACTCCATCTGTGGTTGCTCAGCCGATCAGACCCATGATGAGATGAAGGTGCGTTTCTCGTGGGCTGAGTCGATTGCAGAAAGCATCCTCGTTGGAGCAGTAAAAACCATTGAGGAAGCATCAAGCCCATCTGACAAATCATGCATCCTTGCTTTCACTTCTGGAACCAGCTTGGAAACACCGGTCCGTGTTGTGTTTTCTCAACCCGGGGATAGGACGGTTAAGGGATTACAGGCACCTGACGGAACAGTCTACAAGGTCCAACAAATCAAGTCCAAGGAAGATGTCTTCCTAGATACAACGGTAGGGATGACTATTGCGAAAATGGGCATTGGAATGATACCCAGTAGGAAGCTCATGAAATTCTACATCAATGACTTCTATCACTATGATGGCGATGAGCCAGGTCTCCTTGAGCTGAGGCTTATTGTAGACAGCCGGCCTGTGGGCGACTTTGACATTGAGGATTTCAGGAAGCAAGCTCGTGAGGTGATTAACAGCAAGCGGTACAAGAAGATACACCTCATTGCAATGCATTCAAGCCAAAGCGTCTATGCTGCCGTTATTCCGCTCCGACCATGGGCCTTCACAAAGCTAAGCCCAGTTGATGAAACCCGTAAGTCTGCATCCAGTGATACATTCGAAGCAAGCAAGAATCATGTGAGCAATAGATTCTATTCGATTACTTTCAACAAAGATGGAACATTCAATGCGGTTCACAAAGAAACTGGTCTGAGATACGAAAGACTTCATGCCTTCGAGGATTTTGGCGATCGAGGTGATGTGTACACCTTTGGCAGAGTGGAACCGGAGAAGGTCAAGGCAAAGAACGTCAAGCGATTCATTATGAGTAATGGGCCAATCATGGTCGAGATACGTCAAACAATGACCCTAGAAGTGTTTGAAACTCTAGACGACTCCAGAGAAAAACGCATTGGCAAGGTGGAGATACCAATCGAGTCAACTTTCAGGTTCTATCGTGATACACCTCGTATTGAAATCATAACTAAACTGACAAACACTGCAAAGGACCATAGGCTCCGAATCTGCTTTGACCTTCCATTCAGTTCTGAGTTCACACAGACAGCAACCCATCTAGGATGCGTGACGCGAAAGGCAGATGCGGAGAGAGTCCCGGATGCCGCCGAGCTCGAGAGGACGATGTCCACGTACGCCGAGATGCCTTCTGGCATCCAACCTCAGAAGCGATTCATCAGAGTCGAAGATGAGGAAAGCGGTGATGCTATCACAGTCTTCAACAAAGGAATGCCAGAGGTTGAGCTAGTAGATGGGAAAAGGATTGCAATCACACTTGTCCGTTCCGTAGGCTGGCTCTCACGTTCCGACTACCCTGATAGACCCATTCATGCTGGACCACCTGAGGAAACCCAAGGAGCTCAAGAGATTGGCACAGACTATGAGTATCGCTATGGATTTCTCTTGCATTCGAGTAACGACCCGTTGTACATGAGTGCTGAGCACGGAGAGGCAGGCTCGCAGGAAGTGATAGCAATCGCCCTAGACCAAGCAGAGCCAAACGCCAGCTTGCTTGAACCAATTATCGAGCTGAGCAATCCGAATGTGAAAATCTCCTCGCTACGAGTTCGCAATGGTTCTGTGATGGTTACGATGTTCAACTTGAAGAACAATGACGAATCTACTGAGATGAAGGTGATTGGGCGAGTTACTAATGTCAGGGAAGTGCGAATCGATGGGACAACACGCAGGGACCATTCTGTTGATGAGAGTAAGGTCACGCTAGGATTCAGCCCTCGAGAGATCAAGATGTGCATCCTGCGGCAAGCGGGATTATCGTACTCTATTGGATAGGGCTAACAGCAAGTGGAAAGAAAAGGGTATGATACTGTACTCAGGGTTCTGTAGTGGACCTTTCAGATCTGTAATTGCGTTAGTAAGAGATAATGGTGCCTGCGCCCATTGAATAAGAGAACACGTATAAAGCAAATTCCAGAATCTTCCATGCTATGAGCGACGTCGTAATCAGGTGCCAAGACCTCACAAAGTATTACGGGGAGTCCCGCGGCATCGAGAATCTGAACCTGGAAGTCCTCAAGGGAGAGGTTTTTGGCTTCTTGGGCCCCAACGGGGCGGGGAAGACCACCACAATCCGCACTCTTCTGGGGCTGATTCACAAAACTTCGGGAGAGGCGTCAGTGTTTGGACTTGACCCGGATCAAGATTCGCTGCGGATTCGCGAGCGCGTCGCCTACTTGCCTGGCGAACTAGGCGAGTTCAATGACAAGACTGGCCGCCGGATTCTGAAGTACCTCTTCGGGCTCTACGACGCTGATGTCCGTTGGACTAGGGTCGAGGAGATGGCCACAGCCCTTAGGCTTGACCTCGACCGGAAGATGAACAACCTCTCCAGGGGAAACAAGCAAAAAATCGGTGTGATTCTCGCCCTGGCGCCGGATGTGGAGCTCCTCATCCTCGACGAGCCGACCTCGGGTCTCGACCCGCTAATCACTCAGGATGTCTATAGACTGATCAACGAAAAACAATCGGAGTCCGGCTGCACGGTGCTTCTAAGCTCTCACATGCTCGGGGAGGTCGAGAAGGTCGCCCACCGCGTGGGAATCATCCGCAACGGGAGCATCGTTGAGGTGGCAACATTGCAGAAGCTGAAGGGACTCGCTCTGAAACGAGTGGAGTTGCTGTTCGATTCCACTCCCGATGAGGCTCTTCTCCGTACCCAGATCCCAGCGGGCATCGTGGCAGAGTTCTCCATCGATGACTCCCGCGCCCACTTTCTAGTGAACCGACACGACCTCCGTACACTCCTCGACGGTTTGCGCGAGGTGCAATTCACTGACCTCTACATCACTAGCCCAGACTTGGAGGATATCTTCTTGAAGTACTACCACGGCGACTCCGCCTCCGTTCAGGAAGAGAAGAAGATCACATCGGAGGATTCCTAGATGCTGAAGGTGCTTTCGGTCATTATTGAGCAATTCTACGAGAAGAAGTGGTCACTCCTCTTGTTCGGCGGCGCTGTAGGGCTGATGGGGCTCGGCATCGTTGCAATGTTGGAATATATTGATATCAGTGCATATGCAATTATCTTTGAAAGTATGCCCGAGTTCGTAGACTTCTTTGGTTGGCTTGTTGCCTTTACTACTCCCTATGGCTTCGTTGGCATTGAGCTCTTCGCATTCATGTGGATATTCGTGGGCATCTTCCTGATTTACATGGCCTCCAGCTCTGCGCTCCCCATAGAGGTCGAGAACAAGACCATCGACTTGATCCTGTCCAAACCAATCAGCCGGTCGTCCTACCTCGTGGGCAAGATTGGCTTTTTATACCTCTACACCGCGGGTCTCATAGGCATCGTGGTAGCATTCATTGGGGCGGGGATGGCGACCTCGCCGACGTTCATCGATTTCGGGCTCCACTGGGACCGACTATTTATAGTATATGTAGTCGTAGTTCTCCATCTTGGCACAATGGTCATGACTGCTCTATTGTTCGCCACGATTTTCTTGGACACAAAGAAGACGATGGGAGCAACCATGATGATAACGTTCCTGATGTTCTTCATCGGGTCGTTCTGGCAGTACTTCCCAGAAGCGCAGCAGGATATCAAGTATGTTAGCACTTGGTTCTACTACAACGCCATGGATGTGTTCGGTTCCGGAATCTTTGATAACCTCCTGCGGGACATCCTCGTGTTGGGAGGAGTCAACGTTGTTCTCATCGTTGCCAGTCTGCTTGTCTTCCGCCGTCGGGATATTCCTGTGTAGATATGAGGTAAGCAGAGGTGCAATTCAAAATGGTTCCTGAGTTATCTCATGACGCTTCAAATCATAGCTGATGTCGCAACCCATCCACAGCCTCACTTCAATACCAATAGTCCAGTTATCCGGAAGTTTCACGTTTCAGCTGTCAAGAGCTTTTCTTGATTCGTCCTAACTCAGCTCTCTCGAGAGTAATTAGAGCTTTGATGTAATCGTCTATCGTATCTTCACGTTCTTTCAATGAAAGACTAGAGTCATGTATCCTTTTCCTCAACATGCTCAGATACCGATTCTCGATCATCTCTATGTATGTCGATGATCCCATCTTCGTAACCTTGATTCTTGGTTGACTTTGAATGAACTCAATCAGTCGGACCCATTTTTCAGCCGTAGTAGGATTGAGTCCAATTCTTTGAACCTCTGACTTAGCAAAAGGTTCTGGCTGAGCATCTATGAACCTGAAAATCGATTCTGCACGTTCTGCTAGGGTTCGTCTTCTCGCCATAATACAATAATGTATTAAATAGTATATAAACATATCCTTTATATTCAGATGAAATCTCTCAGTCATTGCGTAATCTTGTGCATGTGAAAGTGATCGACTATGACCATAGACAGTGTTTCTAACATGAAACAGAACATCATTGGTGTTGCGAAAGGATTCTTTGAGAAGAAATTCAGCGAAGAAGCGCCAGGTTTAGCTGAGTCCTTTGAACGCAAATACGAAAGATTACTGCAACTGCAGGAAGATGAAGAACCGACAGAAGTCGCAGGTATTCGCCAACTCATTGTACAATTCAAACCTGCTTTAGCCTCTGTTCTGCAGCCCTGTGAGGAATTTGATGAATTGCTGACAATGGTGATGTGGATGTTCAAAGCCGTGTGGGAGGGGGCACATAGACGGAAACGAAAACCATCTCCAAAAAGAGAAGGACCAGTAATGCCTGGAAGTGATCACTCAGTCAAACTTTCTTTCTTCTGTGCTGTTTGCGAAGAGGAAGTCGATGTTCCTCACGATGTAAAAAAACAGATTCTGATTTCAGATGATGAAGTGGAATTGCCAAAGCACTGTGGAAAGGATGTAAAAATCAGGATATCTAGAATTCAAGAAGACCCGCCTGTAGAAGATGATGATGATGACGAGGAACCATTTGAACCAGTGGAATTGCTGATGGGTTATATCCCCGGAGAAAACGTTGAGTATCTGAAAGTTTTGAGTGTTGGTATAGATATCGGGTCCTCCACTTCTCATCTTGTCTTCTCACGTCTCACCCTGAAGAGAGAAACCGGTTTTCTAAATATGACAAATCGTTTCAATCTCGTGAATCGAGAAATCATATACGAAGGTACGATAATCTTTACTCCTCTAC
>WTCK01000271.1 GCA_013138615.1 Candidatus Thorarchaeota archaeon
CCATGAGAGTGCCTCCGGTTTTGGAAAGCAGCTCTTACCGCTATTAATCCCTTCGAAATGAAGAGATGCTGGACGGTCACCTCGAGCCAAGATAGCTTCGGATGTCGTCTAGTACTTCTTTTTGAAGCCGCAAAACATCGTGAACCTCGATTTCTTCGGCGTCCTTGACGACCGAGTTGAGCTGCACTACCGTTCCCACAGCGTCAATCCTTTCGAAGTCAACGGGAAACTCGACTTCTGCGCCTTTCACTATCAGCTCGGAGCGGGTTGGATGGAGCCCGATTCTAATGCTCCTTACGATTCCGATTCTTCGTGCTCTATTATCAAGAACTTCTTTTCCTAGAAGACGGCCGGGCATGCTCAGCTCGTAGAGCTCTGCTTCGATACTGGGCATAGACTCCTTGGTAGACATAACATCTCGACTCCTTGTTCCAAGTTGCAGAAGAAGTAGGAGGCTTTTTACAGTGAGTATTATCAATGAACGCAGAATGGCGCTTCTGCTTGTGTGAGGAAAGACTGTTGGTTAGGAAAGCGTCCTTTGTCGATTTGCCGCTTATCAAGAAGAATAGTATTGAGTATAGGTCATATCAGGTCAACATTGCGGAGATTGCTGAGAAAGAGAGCACGATGGTCGTATTAAGCACAGGACTTGGCAAGACAGTAATCGCAGCTCTTATTGCCGCTAAACGCCTGAAACTCCATCAAGACAGCAAGGTTCTCTTCCTTGCGCCATCTCGACCACTTGTCGACCAACAGGCACAATTCCTTAGACGAGTCCTCGAGATCAATGCTGATTTGATTGTGTGCATGACTGGGCAAGACTCACCCGACGACAGGCGAACCATATGGGCTAACGCTCAAGTGATTGTGATGACGCCTCAGGCATTGCAGAATGACCTCGTGCGGAGAAGCTATGATCTGGCCGAAGTTTCATTGATTATCTATGACGAGGCGCACCGCGGAGTTGGCAACTACGCATACACATTCATTGCTGAAATGTATGAGAAGCAGAGAGAGAGCACCCTGTCACTGGGAATAACCGCATCCCCAGGACATCAAGTAGAGCATATCAAGACTGTATGTGACAACCTTCGCCTAGTCCATGTTGAGGTGAGGAATGATCAAAGCCCCGATGTACGTGATTACATTGTTTCAGTAGAAAGCGCCATCCGATACGTGACTCTTCCCCCCGAGATCGAAGTTCTGAGAGATATCCTATACTCATTGTTGAACGACTATATCGCTCCGGTCGTAAGCAATGGCTTCTCGCTTCCTGACGGACGTAGACTCAGCAAGAAGGAGATATTGAAGGTTCAGGGCGAAGTGCGTCGAGAGATTGGTTCTTACACCAAACCCCCTCGTCAGCTCTATTTGGTCATGCGTAACCTGACTGCATCGCTACGCATTGTTCACCTCCTAGAATTCATTGGTACACAAGGACTGGCACCTACTCACAGATACATCCAAGGGATGTACGAAGAAGTCCGCAACAAGAAAAGCTCTAAGGGCGTAAAGGACCTGATTTCGCGCCGCGAGTTCAAGCAGTTTGAAAACCTGCTGCAAGCTATGGTAACGAAAGGACATCGCCATCCTAAAGCGGATGCAATACTAGAGATAGTCAGCGAACAGCTCTCTGTCAATCTGGATTCGCGTATCTTGATATTCACGCGCTTTCGTGACACGGCAATCGAGATCGTTGAAATACTGAACCAGCTAGATGAAACCCGTGCTAGTCGATTTGTGGGCCAAAGCACGAGAGGGTCTGACAAGGGACTCAGCCAGAAGAAACAGGTGGAAATCCTTGAGGGGTTCAGGAACAACGAGTTCAACGTCTTGGTTGCAACCCAAGTAGGAGAAGAGGGTCTAGATATTCCAGAGTGCAATCTAGTTGTCTTTTACGACTGCGTACCATCTGTCGTGCCGTACATTCAGCGGAAAGGAAGAACAGGACGTAGGGCTCCAGGGCGCGTAGTGATTTTTGTAGCAAAGGGAACACACGATGAGTTCTATCATTGGAGTGTGATTAGGAAATTGAAGAAGATGCCTGACGCCTTGAAAAAGGCAGAGAAGGAACCAGATGATAAGCAGACGAGCTTGGATGAGTTTGCCAGCGAAGCTGGTGAGGAGCCGAGCATTCCTGGCACAGGGGCGGCTCGCGTGTCCAAAACAGACGATACGATAAGACTCATTGTGGACTCGAGGGAGCTCCCTACAGGTGTGGCTCGGGAGCTTACACGTCTAAATGTCGAGATTTCGGATGAAAGCTTGAAGATTGGGGACTATATAGTTTCAGAGGACGTGGCTGTGGAACGGAAGGAGATGGGAGATTTCATCCAGTCAATGATCGATGGACGACTCTTCGATCAGCTGGTGGCGCTCCGCTCAGCCTATCGGAGGCCGGTACTTATCATAGAGGGAGAGCAGCTCATTGGCTTGAGAGCAGTCAATCCAGCTGCAATCTATGGCGCATTGGCATCGATCGCAATTAGGGTTCAGGTGCCGATTATCTGGACACGGAATGCTGAGGAAACTGCAATTGTTCTCTATCGCATGGCGCACCTTGAGCAGATAGGCGCAAAGAAGACTCTCAGAACAAGATCCGGAGAAACAATGGGAACGGATGCTAAGGCGCTGGAGTACATACTATCAGGATTTCCAGGGGTTGACACAGTCATCTCGCGTGCAATTCTGGCCGAGTTTGGGACCTTAGACAATGTCTTTTCTGCAGAAGAGAAAGAGCTCCAAAGGGTCAGTGGAGTAGGGAAAAAGATTGCATCTAGAATTCGAAGGCTGCTTACAACCAAGCATCCAGATTACAGTGAGAACAATGAAGAAGATGCTTGACTGCTCTAGTATACTTCCGGATTCTTTCCAACGCCCCTTCTGTACGCCTCTCTGAGTCTATCTGTGACGCTCCGGTTCAATTCCCAGTATTTCTTATAGTCGCCATCTTTGAGCTGAACGACACTCAAGATTCTATACATCCTTGCATAGACTGCTGGATCAATCTCAGCGACCTCTTTGAGGGTCTTTTTCGCCCCTTCGCTTCCCTTGTTTGCAAGGTGATCACGATCACTGAAGTCATCAGCGAGCTGTTGAGTGCTTTCATCATCGGGTAAATCAAAGCCCAGCATTTTCATGACTCCGACAATATCGAGTAACCGGTCCATATCGAGGGGATATCGCTCCGGGAGATTGTCCATGTCCCCAGTTGCAATGAAGACATTCTCTGCGGTTGCCCTCCAGAGCTTCTTCATTATGTGCGTACTGCCATTACCAACTGGTTCGTGGCGGTCTTGCTCGATGAGTCCAGCCTTTTCCAATTCCTTTAGGTGGTAGCGGACCGTTTGAGGCTTGATTTCCTTCTGGTTTTCTTGTCGCTCCAAAAAGTCGCATAGCTCGGAAGTAGACATGCGCTTTGCTCTGAGTGCATGGAGAATCTGTCGACGGCTCTCTTCATTGAGCGCGTGAACAGCATCCACTGCTTCCTGACCAGTCAGGATCTTCAGAGTGTCCAATTTACGTTCCTCCGAGATAGATAGCATAGTGGCTCCTAATACTATAAGGATTCAGAAATGCCCCTTTTCATAGGGGGTTTGGCCGCCGCCATTGGCCTAATAGCCTCCGGCGGTGGTATGATGTTTCTCAAGTTCGTGCGTTGCTGTTCCCTTCTATACGGGAACGTAGATCCACTGCCTCATGTCTTGAAGACAGGGCACTCTCTTGATCAACTGTTTCTTCAAAAGTTTCCTAAGTGCGTAACGGACGGTTCTAGGGGCGAAAGACACTTTGTCCAAGAGTTGCTTGGGTGTCACACCATTTCTCCCGCTGCTTCGCAAAATATCGAGGACGATCATTTGGCTCTTAGTGAGCTTCATGCCTTTTAGCTCCTCGGCGAGTTGTTCATTTGTCATCAATTATTGTTCACCTACTTATCCAAGTTAACGATTGTAAAAATTACAATACAATTACTTTTGCCGCAATCAGCTATATTAATGTATCGCAGTGTGGAATTTTGTATCGCGGGCTCCCACCGCGGTATATTCTTGGCTCGCAAGGTACTCTCGACTTGTTGCCATCGAGATAGATGAAGTGAATTGATTGGAGCCTGCACTGCAGATGTCTGTGGCAAACTCTTTAATGACGCCGACAGACTCCACCATCGAGCAACGATGAAGAAGGCCGCTCTACTTGCAGCAGGCGATTCCACAAGGATGATGCCACTCTCAGCAAACATCTCCAAGCACCTATTGCCGATTGCGGGAGAACCATTAATCTTTCATACCCTCAAGGCGCTTCGTGATGCCGGCATTGAGGAAACCCTGATTGTCTACGGTTACCGAGGGGAGGACCTCCAAGATGCCATAGACTCTGTGGATTGGAAACCGATGCGCATCTCGTGCATCCTGCAGAGGGAGAGGAAAGGTACAGCGGATGCAGCACGATATGCAAAAGCATTCGCGGTGGATGATGACATCATACTGATGTACGGCGACATATTGAGCGGGCCTGGCACTTTCAAGGGGCTGATAGAACACCACAGAAGGAGTAAGCGAAATTTTACTGTGAGTGTCAAGCCAGTTGACGATCCTTCCGCCTACGGCATCATTGTCGTAAAGAGGAAGAAGGTGGTCGACCTGATTGAGAAGCCAAAGCCGGAGCAAATGGTGAGCAATCTGGTCAATGCCGGCATCTATGCCACGGGCCCCGAAATTTGGGAGGCGATAGATAAGACTCAGCCCTCGAGCCGAGGAGAACTTGAGATAACAGACTCAATTAAGATGCTGATTGACCAGGGGAAGGTAGGCGCATATGATCTCCCATCGTGGTGGATGGATGTTGGCAAGCCTTGGGACCTGCTAGAAGCTAACAGGTTGATACTGAATGATGCGACTGGGCACGTTTCAGGGAAGGTTGAGGAAGGAGCTGTACTAAAGGGAGAGGTCTTTGTTGAAAAAGGAGCAACCATTAGAAGCGGATCTTACATTGAAGGCCCGGTCTACATAGGTGAAGGTTCAACCATCGGACCGAATTGCTACCTACGTGCACACACCTCAGTAGGCAAACAAGTCAAGATTGGAAACGCAGTCGAGATTAAGAATAGCATAATCATGGATGGCACCAATGTTGGTCACCTCTCGTATGTCGGCGATTCTGTGATAGGTCGCAAGGTCAATTTCGGGGCAGGAACAATTACGGCGAATCTAAGACATGATAATGAGACCGTAAAAGTTTCTGTTAAGGGTCAGAGAATCAATTCGGGACGCCGAAAGATGGGGGCAGTCGTTGGTGACAACGTAAAAACCGGAATAGGTACCTTGATCGCACCGGGGATTGTTTTACATCAAGGCTCGCGCACAGGAGTTGGCGTTATTGTGGACAAGGATATCGAACCCGAAAAACTTGTGCTGACTGACCAACCCAAAACGATAGTTGACGCGCCTCGGAAATGAGGGAAAAACCGTGTCCAGAGCCCGTTTAAGGGAGTTCAATGCGGTCATAAAGGACACCAGGAAAGTGGACGTTCTCTTCGGTTACTGTTATCCCTCAACGTACAGGGCGGGGATGACTGGACTTGCCACTCACATATTCTACTCGGTGTTGAACGCCCGTGAAGATACGTCTTGCGAACGTTACTTCAGGTACGATGTTCCCTCGCCGGGCCGATCGGTAGAAACTGCGCGCCCTCTACATAGTAACCACATTGTAGGGTTTTCCCTCACCTATGAGGAAAACATTCTTGGTATGATCCATATGCTTGACCTTGGAGGCGTTCCCGTCTTAGCAAGGGATAGAGAGGACGAACACCCCATCGTGCTCGTGGGAGGGCCTGTTGTCAATTCAAATCCGGAGCCTTATGTTGACTTCGTAGATGCCTTCGTCATTGGTGAAGGGGACCTCGTAGTACACGATATAATCGATATCGTACGGGAATCTGACTCAAGGGAGGGTGCTTTGGAGAAGATTGCTCTTCTGAAAGGCATCTATGTTCCAACTGCTAACCCCTCCTCTGTGACTAGACTCATAATGAAGGATATTGATTCAGTCTTCCATCCTACTGCACAAATCGTTCCAGACGTCCCCGTTGGCGCCAAACATGAACCTGTATTCGGAAAATCCTTTCTTCTGGAAGTGGCACGTGGATGCGGTCACTCATGCAAGTTCTGCCTGGTCGGCCACATCTGTCAGCCCATAAGGGTCAGAAGCATTGGTCGTCTGAAGGAGATTATTGAGATTGGACTGCAGGAAACCCCGGTGCGCAAAATCGCTCTGATCGCATCCTCTATTGGCGATCTCAAGGAGCTGGAGGACCTTGCCGACTGGATTGTAGCGCAGGATCTCCAGATGTCGGCTCCATCATTAAGAGCGGATATCGTTACCGAGGGTTTGCTGGCATCTTTGGTCGCCGGTGGACAGCGAACACTCACAATTGCTCCTGAAACAGGGTCGGAGAGCTTGCGGTCTGCCATGGGTAAGGGACTGAGTGATGATGCTATTGAGAATGCTGTGAGTCTGGCGGCGCAAGCGGGCTACAAAGCGATTAAGCTCTACTTCATTGTAGGTTTGCCTGGAGAAACTGATGATGACGTAACGGCGATTCCAGAGATGGTGAAACGCCTATCTAGCGGAAAACGATTGCGCATCTCAGTAGGTGTCAATCCGTTTATACCAAAAGCCCAAACGCGATTTCAGCGCAGCGCACAGCCGCCCATAGAGGTGATTCGTCACAAAATCAGAACGGTTGAGAGGGGTCTGCGAGATGTGCCCCGTGTAAATGTGGAGTCACTTGATCCAAGAAACGCACGCATTCAAGCCGCACTGTCACTGGGTGATAGGTCCATCGGGAAAGTTATTCGCAGAGCTGCGTCGTATGATGGACTCAGTGGGTGGAGGCGCGCCGAAAAGGAAACAAACATCCCATTCTTCTCATTGGCGAATGATGCTCAACGTCTTCAAGGAGCTCTTCCATGGTCAATAATCAAAAAGCAAAGATAGGGCATCCCTCAAGCTAAGGTCTATAAGGCGTTTTTAGAATTCATCTATGGAATGCACCGTTCCTGATGGCGGGATTATCAATCTGGTGAAGGTCAATGTCTGATGGTAAATTCCGAACCAACTATCCAGCACTAAGCAAAGAGCTGGAATCGGGAACTGCCAAAGTTAGCGTCAACGGGGTCCGCACAATGTCAGAGAAAACTGATACGACTTCTACTGAGAGATTTCTACCAGATGTAGTGGACTACATACGGCGATGCGATACGATGGACCAAGCAGTTGAGATTATCAACTATATGCAGAAACGTGGCGAAATCAACACAAAAGAAGCGAAAGAATTCAAGTCCCAACTAAAGTCAAATGGCCTTAGAAGTTTCGGAACTAAGAAGGAAACGGATCATTATCTGCATTTTGGAACCACTGAGTAACCTGCCCTTTTTCTGACTATCTTGACAGCACCACAGGAATTCACAAGTGCACGTATACGCCGTGCTTTCGCGCCCATTCAATCGTTTCGGGATCGCATCTCTTCAATTCTTTCTCGGGAAATTCACTCAGAAGATTCCAGCCAAGGTCAAGAGTTTCCTCAAAAGACCGGTTCTCGTGGTCGCCTTGATTGATGAACTCATGCTCGAACCTATCTGCGAATGCAAGGTATTTCTGATCGCGGTCGGTGAGAGCCTCAGAGCCTACCACGGCAACGAGGTCTCGAAGATCCCTTCCTTCAGAGTATCCATAGTAGAGCTGTGCTTGAAGCTCCTTATGATCAAATCGGGTCATGTCCTTGCCAATGCCTTCCTTCATTAGACGGCTTAGTGATGGGCCCGGATCAATTGGTGGATAGATTCCACGTCTGTGGAGGTCGCGGGCAACAATCATCTGCCCTTCAGTAATGTACCCGCTAAGATCTGGGATTGGATGAGTCATGTCATCCTGTGGCATTGATAGTATTGGCATTTGAGTGATGGTCCCTTTTCTGCCCCTAATCCTTCCGGCGCGCTCGTATATCATGCTAAGATCCGTGTAGAGATAACCGGGGTAGCCACGCCTGCCAGGAACCTCAGATCTTGCTGCGCTTATCTCGCGGAGAGCTTCCGCGTAATTAGTCATGTCAGTAAGAATCACAAGAACGTGCAAATCGGACTCATAGGCCAGATATTCTGCTGCAGTCAGCGCAGCACGTGGCGTTATGATTCGTTCAATTGCAGGGTCATTTGCGAGATTAAGAAAGAGTGCAGTATGTTCGAGTGCACCAGTTTCCTCAAAGGAGTTCATGAAGAACTGTGCTTCAGTCGCCGTGATACCCATTGCTGCAAATACAATGGCAAAATCGCTCTCTTCCCCGGGAATATCCGCTTGTCTAACAATCTGTGCTGCAATCCGGTTGTGTGGTAGGCCAGAACCAGAGAAGATGGGAAGCTTCTGACCCCTGACTAGAGTGTTGAGTCCATCAATAACTGACAATCCAGTCTGAATCGGTTGTCGGGGGTACTGTCTTGCATATGGATTGATTGGGGAACCGTTAATGTCCCAGTGGTCCTGAGCCGTGAGCGGCGGGCCTTTATCCAGAGGATTTCCAGAGCCATCCAGCACACGTCCGAGAATCTCCGTTGAAACCGGCAGTTTCAGTGTGTCACCTGTGAAGCGTACGGTAGTCTTGTCTGCATCAAGCCCGCGGGTTCCTTCGAACACCTGAATGATTGCTTTCCCGCGACTGGCTTCAAGGACAGTTCCTGTCAGCATCTCTCCACTCGGAGATCGTATCTTGACTACCTCGTTGTATCCGACGTTGTGTATGCTCTTCACAATTAAGAGAGGACCACGTACGTCTGAAACTGTGCGGTAGACAATTGAAGATTCCCGTTTCATTGGAGGAAACACCAACAGAGGCTAAATAACCCGTTTGAAGCTCGTAGAGGATGCAATGTTTTAAGAGTTACGCACTGCAAGCCGGCGTTTTTAGAGCCATGGGGATAAATGAAAAAACACAAGGACTGGAGCCAATATCAAGGCTCGAACTATCAGTGACTGCCCTCTTGCTTTGAGGTCGTTTGATGTAGGGGTGAAGTACAGAATGGCCCCAATCAATATGCAGAGAGCCATTAGTGCATCTCCTAAGAAAACAAGGATTGCAATCAGCTCGCTATCCGAAATGCCGACTAGGCTTAACCAAGCGTAAGCTGCGCTCTCCAGAGTGATGGGGGCTACACCAGCCGTTTCCACAAGGATGCCCAATATGAAAGGACTGACTAGATACAATCCGATTCCAGCGATAACCAGGGTTTTACTCAAACCATCACTGAGTCCGGTCATGTAGACCATGAACCCAATAAGCACGAAAATCAAGTATCCACGAATCGAGAGGGCGAACATGACATTCAATACAAAGCTGATGAAATCCAACCATGATGTGAATGGCCCGTCAAATACGGGTTGTTGGAGCATCTGATAGGTTGTAGTGAATGGGTCCATGGACCTCACGAGTGTGCGTCACGATATTGGAATATATTCACCACTAAAGACAGAACTCACGCAAAATAGTGTTGTAGGCTCGCTTCACTCAACGACGCCGGGCATTAACACTCCAGAACCATCGGGTTCTGTGAATAGCGACTGGAACTCCCGGTCAATCTTCTCCTCTATCGCGTCAATTGCGCCATTGTAGGAATCCCAAGGTAACGCCTTCATTCTGGCGATATTACCGAGAACACTGAACTCTAGAATTTTCCTTACACTCACACCAAGCTTCACTGCAGCCGCCATTCGTCTGGAGAACTTGATGACCGTGCGCAGCATCCGGTAGGTCTTCCCTATGGGGCAGTAGGTATCTATCTCATGTAGAGCGTTTTGAGTTAGGAAGTCTTCCTTAATCATCC
>WTCK01000095.1 GCA_013138615.1 Candidatus Thorarchaeota archaeon
CAGTTCCCCTGAAAACGGGGTTCGTGATTACGCTTCGCCAACCTTCCATAACACCGAAGATTGGGCTGAGGCCTCTTCCAGTAAAGTAGTACGAGGCGCCTGACCTGGGCATTGAAAGCATCAGACACATGAGAGCAATTGCTTCAAAGAATACCGTGCCAGCACCTATTGCAAACATAGTTGTAATGTGTGCACCAGGGAACCATGTCGAGATCTGTGGTCCAGCAACATGGAACCACGGACCCAACGTTAGGGCTATCGGTAGAAGCAAAGCCATTCCTGTGCCTACTTCCTTAACTAGGCCAGAGCTTTCTCGCACGAATAGGAGTTTATCCTCCTCACTCATTGCGTATTTTCTCCATTATTTTTCTCTCTCACGGCCGAAAGAACTTCTCCGTGATAACAGAGAACCAAGGTAAACGCATATTTAACACTTAAGGCTGAAGGTGAGACCATGAATTTTGCGCGTTTATTCCTCACCAACACGGCCCCTAGAAGCACTTTACGGGGTGATTTGTTAGTGCGGAAATGTTAAGCATAAGTTAAACCAGAATGCCCAAACGCATCTAAAGTGTCTTGAAGCGTGCTTGTTTGCAGCATCTAGTCGGATTCCGATAGTTGGTCGAAGAACTCTTCATCTAACAGATAGACGTCGACACTTCTGAACCGCACTCCGGTCCTACTCTCAAATAATATGTTGAGAACTATGTCGATGTCCATTATATGAACCGGGGGTACTGACACCTTGATTTCATTCACTGCGTAGCCAAGAGCTTCTTTCTTGCCCTCTTTCGATACAACGCCATTACTGATGAGCACGCCTTGATTCGCGCTGACTGTTGGCAGTATTCCGCGAATCTCAGAGATCACTTCGCGGCCAATGGGCTGATCAAGCGCACATTTCTTCGCATAGACTACGACAGGTGAGCGCCCGCCATCATCAAGCCAAGAAGTTAACATGACAACAGAGTGTTCATTGCGATGAATTACTTTCGTATCTTTGTATCGAGCCCTAATGTTTGCCAGAATAATCTTAGCAAGCTTCTCGAAACCATCCATGTCTAGCTTGGCGATAGCTTGACGCAACTCCCTTCGCGTGGCAAGGTTGAACTCATCGGCACGAGCTCGAACTTCAACAATGAGATCCTCGTCAATTGCGCCCTCACACAAATCATTGTAGCGATAGAGCCCGGGCGCTGTTCTTATGAAATACGGCAGCCGATTGCCTACTAGGGCTTGTCTTCTTTCGATGGATAGAGAAGCAGAAACTGAGGCGGGATCCCGCTGAAGTGCTTCCGCGATTTTTTTGTAATGTATGGCTTCAGCGCGAGCGTGCTCGGCAAGCCATTCCTTGAGGGTTAATCTTGATTCACTCGGTTCCGTCACTTTGCTCAGCAACCAGTTTCAATGTCTATTAAAGATTGAACTCGAATCCTTTCTTGACGCGTTCAGTATCTATCATATCACCTAAAGGTGTAGGCCCCACATCATTAGACTTAATTTAAACTTTAACTATGCCACCCCAGACCATCTGGTGGATGTAATGACCCAAATTTACGTGAAGCTGATGCATAAAGGGCTAAAATCCCATGAACATGATAAGTTCAGCTTCGAAACGGCATCGAATTCCACCGTCAGAGACCTGATCAACGAGCTTCATGAGGAGTACGGTGAAAAATTCGAAGTGTATCTAGGTGATACAAAGAATAGGACACTGAAGCGTGACACGGTGGTCATTGTTAATGGCAAGAATATAGTTGCACATCAGGGAGAGCAGACGCGCCTATCAAACGGCGACTTGATAGTATTCATGATAGCTGCGGTGGGCGGCTGAGGTCTTTGCCTTAGTTTCGAAGCCGATTCTCAGTCTTCAGGAATATAATAGGGATCAAGGATTTCTTCATCAACAAGTCCTGCAGACACAGCCATGAGTTCAGCAACGTCTAGGACTCTGATTGCTGCATCAGCCTCGTACGTTGCATGAGTCAGATTCATCTCGCATGCGGGACATATGGTTGACACTATCTCGGCGCCAGTCGCCAATACGTCATTGAGGCGCTCGCGAGACACTGCCTGAGAATAATCGGGGTACATCAGCTTGACCCCGCCTCCACCACCACAGCAAAATGACTCCGCTTTCTTTCGACTCATCTCCACAAACTCAAGTCCAGGGATAGCATTCAACACCTTTCGAGGAGGCTCGTAGATATCCCGATACCTGCCAATCTCACACGGGTCGTGGTATGTTACACGTTTTGTCACTTTGTGAGTGAGCTTGATTTTCTTCTTCTCGACAATCTCCTCTAGGATCTCACTTGTATGGCGCACCTTGATTGGCAACTTCTCGATCCCAAGGATTCGGGGGTATTCTTCGTCGAAGGCTCTGAAACAAGACGGACAGGGTGTGATAATCTCCTTAACACCGCGGTCCTGCATCTTTTTCAGCTGTGCTGAAACCATCTTCTTGGCCTCAGCCATATTTCCAGTTATCCAAAGGGGAGTTCCACAGCATGTCTGCTCATCTCCAAGGAAATCCAGATCATAACCAGCCGCTTGGAGCAGCTGTACTAAGATTCTCGTCTTCTCTTTGAACCGGTGGCTTGCAAGACAGCCTGGATAGAATAGGATGCCTGAACCCTTCTTAAACTCAAGACCTTCAGCCCATTTTGCATGAAATGCAGGACTATCGCCAAAGATGTTTCCCTTCTCAGTAGCCAGGGACGCCATCTCATTTCCGGCTTCGGGAATCTTCACGCCATGGTCCACAAAGTCAGCACGCATTGCCTTTGTTATTTCGATTATATCAATTTGAGCGGCTTTCTTGCATTCCTCTCTGCATCGGGCACAGAGAAAGCAGCCGAAGATTCTCTCGGCGAGATCCTCAGTATACTCCAGTTTTCCTTCTAGGAGGGCACGTGCGATTAGCATTCTGCCGCGCGCAGTTGATGACTCCCACTTCTGTGTGAATATCTCAGGACAGCGCTCATTGAAATCGAAGCCCCGACAGAACTCACACCTGCCGCACGCATAGATCATCTCTGCGTACTCTTCAATTCTCATAGCAGCTCCTCCTTTGGGATGAAGATGCCACGTTGCAGTATGTTCTTTGGATCCACTGCTTTCTTGAGTACCTTGAGTAGACGATAGTATCCGGTGTTTCGAGCCTCAACAATCGGTCTAAGTCCCTCTCGTCCACCAATGCCATATGGAACAACTGGACCACTGAGTACAAGCTCATTGATCTCCTCAGCGAGCTTCATTATCATCTCAGATTCTTCTGGCTCCTTGTAGTTCGTGACCATGAATGCGAGACAATCACGTGGCAGGAAATTCCCTCCAAACCCGGCTTTCGTGTATCCTCGTTTCTCGATAAGTTCCTCTTTCCAAATCTTGTAGATGGTCCCAATGTCGTCAATCCGCAGAGACCCTGAACCAAAGAAGTGCCACACCCCTGTGGCGAATATGTCGGTGAGACCTGTCAGGATTCCATCGAAGTAACCATTCGCGGGTTCTGAATCGCCGAACACTCCTCCAAGTTCCTTCACCTTCTCAATCACACGCTCTTTTCTGTGCTCAACGATTTCCTTCTCATATCCAAAGACATCCATCATTAGCAAGAATACATCTGGGGCGGAGGGGTCCACCCAGAGATAGGCGCCCTGAAGGTATTCGTCACCCACATGGCGGTTGATGAAGTGTCCGAACTCTATGACCTTGTCAAGGCTGTCCATTGTGGCTAGGAGTCGCTCCTTGAAATCTGTCGCAGGTCGGATTCGCAGAGTCAGCTCCGTACAGATACCCAGAATGCCCTCGGCACCGATAAACAACCCGGCCAAGTCAGGACCTAAGCACTGCCTCTTGAACTTGCCAGCGCTTGGCCAGGCCGCCGAGCCGGTTTCCACAACTTCACCATTGGGCAGAACCATCTCCAACGTGATTATGTCCTGATTGCCATGGAAGCCAAACTTTGCTGTGCCATGGGGACCGCCGCCACCCTTCATGACTGACCCACCAATCGTCATTGCAGGACCACCTGCTTCGCTACAGAGGTAAGTAAGTCCCTGTTTTCTGAGTTCGAAATCCAGTTTCGCCCATGTGCAATTCGGTTGAACTGTGGCTGTTAGGTCGCGCTCGTTTATCTCTACTATGGCATTCAAGAAGGATAGGTCAAGCATCATGCCAGGTTCCTGAGCAAGATAGGCATCCCAGTGTGAGGTTCCTCCGCCTCGAATGTATATGGGCACGTCATGCTCGTTGGCAATCTTCAGAATCGCCTGAATCTCCTCGCGGCTCTTTGGCATGACAACGTGAGTTGGGAGTTTCTCCTTTGCAGGACTGAGGTCTCGCCCATAAGGAATCAAGTCAAAGTGCTTGTCACTTACACGATCAGAACCAACAACTTCAACCAAGAGCTTGGTTATTTTGCCAACATTGACCATATCTTGCCACTTCCTTCGGGCATAACCCGATTGGGTCACGCTCGCAGCTTGGTACTCTACGACTACATCCGCATTAATTAAACTAACTTAAAGCCCAAAATGACTGATATTCACAGGTCTTTTTAATATGGAAAACGAGTGCAGACAACATGAAACCTCGCGAAAGATTCCAGAAAGCCATGAACCATGAGGAACCTGACCGGGTGCCAATTGACCTTTGGATCACAGGGGCGGCCTATGAGAACCTAAAGAGCCACCTCAGAATCACGGCACCTGAAACCCAAGAATGGGGAATCATGAGCAACTGGAAGATCTCTGAGGAGATGCTTCGCAGGCTCCATGTGGACTTTCGACGTGTGTACATGAATCCATCATCAAGTTTCGAGCCAAAGGATCATGGCGACGGCACGATTGACAGCGAGTTCGGCTCTCGCTTTGCGTGGTTTGGTCCCTATTTGGAGGTCGTTCACTTCCCGTGGGCTGAGTTCACTGAGGTCGAACAGGTTGAGCAATACGAGTGGTTTGACCCGGATGATCCGTCAAGGATGATTGGTGTCGTAGAGCGAGCAAAGCATCTACACGAGGAAACAGATTTTGCAGTTATCGGGATGGTCGGCGGACCTTGGGGTGCGTTCGAAATCTGTGCACATTACATGAGGGGTTTCGACAAATTCCTCGTTGATTTAGCCACTAGAAAGGACCTTGCAAAGGCAATGATGGACAAGGCAATGAATTTGGCAATTGAGATGAACAGAGTGCTCCTTGACGAGGCGGGGGACTACTTGGACCTTGTACTGGTGGGTGATGACCTTGGTCATCAACACGGCCTCATAATGAGCCCCGAAATGTATCGTGACTTAGTTAAGCCGAGGCACAAGAAGATCTACGGGGACATCCATAAGCGCGCTCCGCATGTCAAGGTGCTCTATCACTCCTGCGGGGCCATAGAGCCGATGATTGATGACCTCATTGAGGTTGGGGTTGATATTCTGAACCCACTTCAGCCTCTGGCAAGGGGAATGGAATCAGCACTGCTTAAGAAGAAGTACGGTGACCGTATCTGTTTCCATGGAGGCGTTGACCTGCAAGATGCCATGGCGACAACTGGTACCCTGAATGATGTGAGAAAGGAAGTTGAAACAAGACTCTCAGCTTTCGCTCCCGGAGGCGGCTACATATTCGCGCCGGCACATAACCTGCAACCTGACTCTACGCCGGAGAAGATTGTAGAGATGTACGACTATGCGAAGCAGAAGGGCAAATACCCGATATCGATCAGCTAAGGAATCGGTCGCTCCTTATGGAGTTCATGAGGATCCTCACCCTCATCCAGCTTCTTAGCCCACCAATCATCAGTGTCTACAATTTCTTCTGCAGCTGCCAGAACTTCATCAATGGAATCCTGAAACACAACGACCACACCATCCCCATCGCCGAATACTAAATCCCCAGGATGAACTGTCACGCCACCGCATAGTATTGGCTCGCCAATACTCTCCATGTCCATGCGTCCACGCATTGTAGCGGGATGACGACCTCTAGCGAAAACAACGAAATCCGTTCTGTCAATAGTTCCGATGTCGCGAACAGTGCCGTCTACTACGGCCCCACGAATCCCCAGTGGCAAGCCCATTTGCGTTAACACTTGACCCCAACCAGAACAATCCGTAGCATCGGACATATCAATCACAATCAAATCGTTGGCTTTCGCATTGGTGGCAAGACTCATGAACTGATCCAGCTGAGCCTCGTCGTACGGGCGACTAACCGGTGACCTCACAAGCTTCCCAGGGCGTGCGAATCCAACCATTTTCTGTTTCACAGTCATCGGTTTGATGCCACGATCCATACAGACACGCCCTATGCCCACTTCATCAGCGCCATCAGATAGAGCTGGCACATAGAGTTTCAAACAACGCTCAATCACCTGGCTTCTCTTATCGGTCATTTGTTACACGTCCTGGACTCTTCGATTCGGATGTGATTGCAGTGAAGATTAAGCACAGCCACATATATCTTAAGCCATTCTTAAGAGCGGCGTTTCAAGAGGTTATTTAAACAGGGAGTCTGCACCCGTCGATTCATTGGTGCCTTTGATGCTTGCAGAAAGAAACAAGCTGATTCCACAAAGTGAAATCAGAAAGATGTACAACATGGCCTTCGGTCGAAAGAATGTTCTTGACATGACGGTGGGTCTTCCCGATTTCGAAACCCCCGGTTTCATAATCGAGGCGGCCAAGAAAGCTATGGATGATGGATTCACCAAGTACACGCACAATGCAGGTCTCCTTGAAGTCCGAGAGGCATTATCTAGAAAACTGAAACGCGAGAATAACATCATCGCAGATCCAGAAACTGAAATTGTATGTACCGTGGGTGGCATGGGCACACTCGTTCTGACGAACATGACACTGGTGAATCCCGGAGATGAGGTGATCTATCCAGACCCAGGTTTCGTTAGTCATCGTTCCCACGTCCTGTTAACCGGAGGAAAACCTGTCCCTGTGCAGCTG
>WTCK01000007.1 GCA_013138615.1 Candidatus Thorarchaeota archaeon
AATTCTTATGCGTGTTCCGGTGAGTAGAAAGAAAGATATGAGAGATACGCCATACATCGTAATGAGATGTAGCGGCGCAATCTGTGTGGTTTTCCAAATGCCATCACCCAAGAAGTACAAAAAAATAGCTGGCCTTTTTGAAAGAGCCACTGGCGGCACGGATAAATTCCTTGACGCTTGTTGGGATACGAAGTATCTGGCTACAACTGATCTCGACCGAGCCAGAAATGAGTTTCGCCGCTTAGCAAAACAAACACTGGCTAGCCAGAACACCGTCATACCTTCAGAAGGAGCCTACGTTGCTCAACTCAGTAGTTTACTCACTCTCATGGAAACTAAGCAATCAGATGCAGAACTGACTAGCGCTCTGAAGGAGTTGCGAGTCACCTACTTGAGGAGCGTTCTTCACCCCGCTGTTCGAAATTACATGAAAGATACCAGCAAACCAGCAGCGGATGTCAAGAAACTTTACGATAACGTTGCGATGATGAATGGTCTTCTGGGTGTTGTTGATTTCTTTGGGAAGATTGAACAGCCATAGTTACTAGATTATTCTCTAGCTCAAATCCACCTTTTCGCGAGTTAGTACGAGCTTCTCACCATCGACTATTTTCGCAATCCCCAGTCGATGGAAATCTTCTGCCCATTGCTTGACTATAGCTGGTGCTACACCCAAAGAGCGGGCAATCTCCCTTATCGACATCTCAAGGTTGTCTTCCACCATGAGGAATGCTTTGGTCTTCTCCGTTCGGTCCATCAAGCCAAGGTATCCGCGCAAAGCCTCCTCAGTGACCTGAAGCTTCTGCTTCGTCGCATTATAGTCACTAGTGGTCCGCTCATGACTGGCTGATATTCGATCGAGTTCAGTCTTTACACGCTCAAGCTCTCTTGCACCTTCGCCAGATTCGTAGGAACGAAGGCGTGCTCGCAATTCATCAACTCCAGCAAGCCGTTCGTTTGCCTTTGTCATCTCATCATCGAAGTGTCTGATGTTGCCCTTAAGATCCTCAATCAATAGGTCGCTCTTATTCTTTGCATCGCCAAGCTGACGGTTCTCAATCTGAGCAGCCTGAAGTTCATGAGAAGCCTTTTCCAGTCGGTCATTAAGCAATTCGTGAAGTGTTTCCATGGATTTGATGTGCTTACGAAGCTCAGCGACCGTTTCCGCCTTAGCTTCCGGCGCCGCTCGAAGGCTAGCTACAGTTTCCTCGAGGTTTTCGTTCCGCACCTTCATTCCCGCGAGTTCGCTCCGCAATGATTCGATGTCATTCTCTCGGTTCTGTACCTTCTCGGTTGCAACCGATAAGTCACGCTCCATTTCCTTGACATGGCGAGCAAGCTCCCTCAATTGTGCTTCTACTTTCTTCGGGATGGCCACTTTTGGTTTCATGGTCAACTCCGTCGATAAGAATTCCACCTCTGTGGAGAGTCTCTGTGTGAAATCATCAATGCTGGCTTTCAAGGTCGTGAGTTCATCATGAGTTTCATTCGCGGCGTCTTTGAGAGTATCGGTCAACACTCGAATTTTTTCAAGAATCGGTGCCGACATGCCAGAGGTCAGGGTTTCCTCAATCGTTGCGAACTCCCCCTCAATGATGGGTTTAACATCGTTTTCAAAATAGACGGCCTGGAGGTTTGTCTTCGCGGCCCTTTTGCCCTTCCCGATTACTGTGCTTCGAAGATTCACAAGATTGCCCTTCAAGCCAACCAGAAAGGAAAGCACAACGGGTATGAGGTCACGCTCGATGCGATCAATCCCATCGTTGATTAGGTTAAGATTTTTCTCCACGTGACGAGTGCTCTCACGGAAACGACCAATGCTCTTATCCATCTCGATGCGTCGCCGAACTTGGTCCGCAGATTCCACCCTGAGAACATCCTGTGTCATGCGGCCTGATTCGACTAGCTCTTTCTTCATGGTTTCATCGACACCAAGCTCTGCGAACATCTTATCGATAACTGAATCTCTGTCGCGCGCTGCAAATTCTTTCTCAGGTTTCTTGCTCATGCGAAGACCTCACTCGCCTTTGACTAGGCTAAAGCAACTACTATTGAACTGCTAGACAACACATAAATCTGTTCGGAAGATGGGTCGCAATGAGACTTCGTATTGAGATTCTTGATAGAAATGCAGGCGGATGTGCACAACAGAGGAACATCCCGAATAAAGAAAGGGAAGATGACTTGGCATCTCCTAACAGACATGGATAACCAGTTCGTCACGTCTATTGATGTCTTCCCGCCAGCTAGAGTTCTTGAAAAAGCTGAGAAGAACATGGTTGCCATAATCAAGATGCCCGAGTTGACTCCATGCGAGAGCTTCTCTCCAACAGTAATCCTCCGCATTGACACGATTTCCCGTGATTGGCTTCTTGAACCCCAAGCAACTCCTGAAGAAGAAATCAGGCAGAACAGAGGAATGTATTGCGCAGTACAGGAGTACTGGGAATATGGTGATCCGCTTGTGCAGAAACTGTCAGAGAGCATCGCTGAGAAGGCCAACACCGACGAGGCCTATGCACGGCTGGCCTTCAAAATAGTTAGAGAACATCTGAAGCTGAAGACTCATCTTGACGAGAGAGTGGGTGCTGCACGCGCCGCCTTGAGCAAAGAAGGCGACTGTGATGAACATGCGGACCTGTTTATTGCATTGAACCGCGCGGTTAAAATACCATCACGAAGAGTTGTGGGGCACTTCTACCGTTCAGGGTCGGAACCCGAGCCGCATGCCTGGTGTGAGGTCTATCTCTTGAACATAGGCTGGATTCCTGTTGATGCGGCGCTAGGACTTTTTGGTTCTCTCTCTGAGCGATATTTCTCACGTGTGAGAGAAGGACTCGTTTCTGCACGTCCGACGATTCAAGTGAGGTGTGATGCTCCCGCGACGGGAGGGCCTGTTGTTGAAGAAAAAGTACGGATGTCCGTCTTCAATAACAATCGAGGTTAGAGCCCGGATATCCTTTCAGACTCATACAAACTCACAAACATGTCTGCCCCAAAGTGCCAGGATGAATGGGTGTCGAATATGGCGCATCTGACTGTGGGCAGGATAGGCGCATCAAGGGCTGAACGAAGAGTTCCTGCAAGGTGATGCGTCATCATCTCTCCGTAAGCGGCCACCTGTGGAATGGACTCAAGAAATCTCTTCTTCGTTGATTCAAGCGAACCCGGCTTGTAGTCGCAGACCTGCACATGGCCATCAACAAAACGAACCAAGTCTATGTGTCCTGTAAGTCGATACCTCTCAGTATACACTGGAACCTCAATGGCAATCGAGTTCGGATCGTCCTGAAGGAAATCAGGAAGCACTGCGTGATTCAGTGTGTAGCTCTTATCACCGCGAACCCGATGGTAATTTCGTATCCTTTGCACCAAATCGTCTTCAAGGTTGGCCACTACTGAGTGGCTTTTCATGAGATTCATTCGCAATGCTACGCGTCTTGCAGCTGACATTTTGCGCAGCCGCAATGAGGAAGCACGTCGGTAGAATGGGTCAGTGAAGGGGGCTGCCGGCACATTTCCGGCTCTAACTGCTGAAAGGTGTGCCCAGAGAGCAGCTAGGTCTCCGTTAGTGTTTCCAAGCTTCTTATGGGTCCCGCGATTCCATTGAAACCCGTAAGCAACTTTGCCATGGCGAAACTCCCTTCTCACGATATCATCGCCATTGGCCGTCATGTCCCTTCAAAGCTGACTCGGGCACCAATCTTTTTAATGCACCGCCCCTCAGATGCTGTAGGTGACTCTGAGTTGACATACGCCTTCATCGTTTTCTATCGTTACAGAACAATGTCTACAGAAGAAGCTGAAAAGGCAAGGGAGTTCTGGACTGATTTCCTCAAGGGCGAATGGCCTAGCAATATCCAGATTGTGGGGAATTACAAGTATGCATGGGGAACAGAATGGAATGGATTCCTACTGATAGAAGCAGAGAGTGCCCACACCTTCTTTGAGTTCTGGCCCAAGTTCCGTGACAAAACGCGCTGGTATGTAGACAACACTCGCACGATAATTGGCCAGAAGACGTAAAGAAATAAAACTGAGTCGGGAGGCCCTCCTTGGACCCACCCGATGCTGGTCCGTAAACTATGGAGCAGCGGCTTCCATCAAGTCAATAATCCAATCCAGGTCCCTTTGGAGAATACCATCTCCAGTTCGATATATCATGAGAGAGCCAGATACAGCATTCACAGACGTTGTGAGGATTGCGCCACTTGGATAGGAAAAGGTCCCACGAAATCTACTGATGTGGCCCTTGTATCTGCGTGTGTACAGCCCTATTTCCTCTTCAGACTGTATTCCTGAACCCCGGAACTCCGCCTGTTTGAGATTGCCTTTCTCAACGTCAGTAACCAGCACCGACGCGACATCAATTGCCCGGTCATAGAGCTTCTTCGCTCCGCTATTCAGGCTCAAAGGCGTAACCTTAGCTCTAGTCGTGTCTTCAAGCAATCTTGAAAACTTGTTAGCAATCCGTCGGGATCCTCTAACCTCAATAGCTTCTCTATCAAGCTTGACTAAAACCGTCCCTCTATCTATACTAACATAGTGAACGCTCGTAAGTTCACCGCCCTTGTAGGCTAGAACAGGCACACGAAATCCGGATACGAATTCGCCAATCACAATGTCGCCGGTTGTTTTCACTGAGGTGAAGCCAGATGCAAGCCCCTTCTTCTTTTTCGACGAATACGAGATTCCTCTCAGAAGGTTCGCCAGTTTGGTAGGTGTCGTTTGTAGTCCCGAATAACGAAACAGATGTACAGAGAGCCCCATCCCTCGGGGCTTGATGAGTTGAAATTTCGAAGGTTTCTTGCTACTCAAGATGCTTCAGCTCGCTGATGTTTGGAAGTTGAGTTTTCACTTACCTCTACTTCCTTTGGAACAGTGCATCCCGCCCTAATAAAACCACCATCCAACACGAAAAATAGCTGGGCTCTATGCAGGGTA
>WTCK01000021.1 GCA_013138615.1 Candidatus Thorarchaeota archaeon
TAGGGTAACCAATGATGGATATCCCTATGCTAAGACAGTCGGCTCTTTTGCCGGACTCGCAGGAGCGATACCAGACGCCCTAATTCGAGGAACAGGGCAGGTGGATGGCTCCACAGGATGTGTTCTCGACCTGCAATGCAACTGGAAGACATCAGATACGGGAATTGATCAGGATTTGATTGAGCGCGCCCGGCAGATTGTGATAGTCACACGGGTACCACGCAAAGCAAAGAGATTCGGTACAGTCCCAGTTAGCGCCGATGCTGCTGATGAGTCCGGAGTAGTTCTGATAGGTGTTGATGTGGGTGACAATGGTTCTGATCTAAACAAGCTTGAGACTCTTGGAAGCAAGATTGCAGGTTCAGGCGGCATCGGTCTTCTGATGAATGTAATCGATGCAAGCCAAGCTGATATAGTTCAGCGCATTGTGACTCTTGCTGAGGCGGAGGGCCTTGTGTTGGACGATACATCCTTGGGCATCACAGGACGAGCTGCAATCACTGGGAACAAGCCCGAACTCATTGCTGAACATCTAACAAAGCTTGATGGTTCCTGCTGGACCGACTCGCATCAGTTGATGTTTGTAGAAGATGGTCTCGCCATGGGTGCTGCCGTTGCAGCAAGATGCATGAATTCGATGGGAACACCTCATAATCCCATGGGCGGGAGAAAGGGGGACAAGTGCATAATGGGTGCTCGCATGAAACTTCAGAAAGCTAAGAAATCACAACGGGAGTGATGACTGACTTGCAGGTTATACCAATCAAGACGCGAATCATCAAAGCGGAAGATGATATGCTGGATGTTCTCATAGAGGCTATTTCGGATTCTGGAGAGGAGATTCGGGACAATGATATCTTAGCTATGGCTGAAACCCCTTTGGGCACGACCGAAGGACAGGTGGTAAATCTACTCGAGATCGAAGTTTCTCCGAAGGCGCAAAGCCTCGCAGATAGATATGATCTACTGCCCGCGGTGGCCCAGCTAGTCATTCAGGAAGCCGATGAGATACTAGGCGGAATTCCTCATGTGCTCCTGACAATTAAGAACAACACTTTGATGGCCAATGCAGGTGTCGATAAATCTAATGTTCCCCTGGGTTATGCGTCCCTACTGCCTGTTGATCCAAAGGTGAGCGCAATGCGCATTCGAAGGGAAATCAAGAAGCGATTGGGAAAGACCGTGGGGGTCCTGATTATAGATAGCCGCACGCAGCCGTTGCGTCTTGGCAACATTGGCATGGCGCTTGGTGTTGCTGGCTTCAAACCCGTGGCGGATGATAGAGGGCGCAATGACTTGTTTGGCAATACGATGAGGATAACGAGAAGAGCGGTCGCGGATAATCTTTCATCCGCATGCACTGCTGTTATGGGTGAATCTGATGAGTCCATTCCTGCAGCCCTGATTCGCAATGCTCCCGTTGAGTTTGTGGACGCATCCTTTGATTCTAGCGAGATGTGGATAGGTCCCAACGAGTGCATGTACATGGCTATCTTCGAGCAATGGCGGAATGGAAAAACACAAGTCTGAACCCACTTCAATAGACGTCATAGGAGCAGGAAATGTCATACATTTGAGTAACGTTATTTAGTGCCTCAGTTGTACTGAACGCGAAGACAGTCCTGAGATGGAGCAATACTTGTTGAGTAAAACGAATGTTCTCATTGACGTTGCAACTGCAGGTGCCTCTGGTGATATGTTTCTCTCTGCGTTGCTAGACCTGATTGGTGAGAATGATGCCCTGACGCCGGTAGCGGCAAGTTTGCTCATTTATGATCCAACTCTTCGAATTAGGATTAAAAGCAAGACACACAAGGGTCATACTGGAAGACATCTGGAAGTCACACTCGATAGAGGAATCCGACTGACCCCCAACTCGCTGCGTGAGGTACTAAACGCAATCGCAGAAGAGTGCGAACTATCAAAGCCTGCAAGGAATTTCTGCGATAAGGTGCTGAATGAGCTTTTTCAAGCGGAGAGCAGGGCGCATGATCAACCACTCAAGGATCTCCATCTTCACGAGCTTGGTTCCGTGGATACAATTCTGGATATCGCTGGTACTGCCTATTTGTTGGAGAAATCCGGTCTACTAGGAACAGCCAAATTCTTCTCTACAGAGGTTGCTGTTCGCACCGGAAGAATACAGACTGAACATGGCAAGCTAGAAGTTCCTGTACCAGCAGTGGCAGAGATTCTAGTTGCCAATGATATTCCCTATGTGAATGGGCCTGCAAATACTGAGGTTCTTACGCCAACGGGCGCTGCGATACTCGCTACTCTTGTCGATAAATTCGGGGACCCTCCCGGGGAATTCATTGCTATGCGCCAGGGGGTAGGATTTGGTTCTCGCGATCTTGGTGACATTCCAAATATGATGAGAATCATGGTCGCTGATAGTAGTCTTACAACAAAGAAGCCACCTAAGCCCGCTAAAGAGAAGCCAAAGAAGGGAAAACCCGCAAAACAGGAGAGAGTTGAGATGCTCGACGGCTGGAATTCGGATGAAGTTGTTGTTGTTGAAACAACGGTAGATGACGTTGACGGTGAAATAATGGGCAGCCTTTTCGATGTTCTTCTGTCAGAAGGCTTGGCCTATGATGTTGTCATGATTCCCGCTTTCGGTAAGAAGAACCGCCCATGTTTCATTGTAAAAGTCATTGCTGCAAAAGCCGGACTCAAAGGCATCGCTGAGGTCATGATGAGGCATCTCGGAACACTTGGCGTTCGCTACACCACATGGGAACGACTCAAGGCGTTAAGAGAAACTATCGTATGCAAGATGGATATTGACGGGCGGGAGTTCATGGTCCGTGTCAAGGTTTCCCGTGCTCCTGACGGAAGCATAATCACGATTAAACCCGAAGCAGATGATGTCTTGACTGTTTCAAAGGCCACTGGCATATCTGTCCGAGAGCTAAAGCCCAGAATAGCAATGCAAGCACAAGCAGTCACTGAATGATATTTACCTACATCACTATTGAGACAGGTATGGTGTGAGCCGATTTACATCGTCGAGGTGCAATTCTTGAAGATGCTGAGCAGGTATTAGGTTCTCAAATGCTCTGATACAGAGCTGTGCATACGCTTCAGGATCATATCTCGTTGTTTCATCAAAGAGTTCCAATGCTTTGACTCTTCGAATGGGACTTCGAGCATCTTCATCTACCAAAATGTAATTCACTTTCTGCCCTGCATGTATCTCTCTACCTGATTTGATAAGCTGTTGAGCCACAACCGATGCCCTTGATGTGGTACGATATTCACCGGGTTCTCTAGTGAGTCGGGCATGCAAGACGAGGTCTCTAAGGTCGACGCTTCCACGATGCAACTTCTCGATGTATTCTTTACACACAGCATAGGCTGCCGGTACTTGTTCTAAGAACTCCTTCTTGTTCATGGCGTGAGCAAGTGTCTTGATCATCACTTTCTGGCAATCGCCTACAAAGAGGCAGGTGTCTCGGCGTCTGGTTTCTATTCCACGAGTCTTGATACCTCCATTTCTGAAGACGCCATAGTAGCGGTTCAGTGGTGCTATAGACGGATGAATTCTTGATGAAGGAATGACCATCCATCTGTAGACCCCTTTCGGTGACATCTTGATATTGACCGCTTCTGTGACACGTCTGCAGAACTCCACTACCTTGTCGTATGCAATCTCTTCATTCGATTGAATCCATAGCGAGTCCACAATACCGTGGATCATCTTGAAGCCCATGGCCTCGCCAATCTCTTGTGTCTTGAGCATGATATCGCGCGCAAATGCAGTCACAGCAGTGTGTGCCTCAACTCTGCCGAATCTAGCATTCTTGAAACCAAGATAACCGA
>WTCK01000114.1 GCA_013138615.1 Candidatus Thorarchaeota archaeon
CTCACTCGTTGGCCCTCATGGAAAGCCACCTGACATCATTTGAGAATTCACACCTAATGAAAGACCTCATTTCTGCAGGTGAGTATATTGTAGGAAACCGACCAGGGGTCATTTGTATTCCCTCGACTCTGAAGCAAGGCGACCCACTTCAGCCAGCACTGAACAAAATGAAGACAAGAGGGCGTGGAATGCCTTCGATGATCAGATTGGATGACCCCATGGAGTCCGTGGATACATGTGACAAGGTTGTGAGAATAATCAGATCCGAGATCTTGCCATCAATGGATGATAGTTCATTCGTAGTCAATCTCAGATGTGATGAAATGATTAGCCCTTTTGAATCCAATCGCACGATAATCATTGGAAGGAGATACAGCAAGGGCTCCAAGAAACGATTCAAACGCTTGGAAAGAACTCTTGGAGAACTCGGTGTGAACGTACTGTCTGACAAAGGAGAATACGGAGGAGGACCACTGATTTATGCCATTACGAGAGCAATACCAACCAAAACCAATCTGCTGGTTTTCGAACTAACGTTATCGATGTCTGTGGCGAAAGAGCCCGACATCGTAGCACAGATACTTGAATCCCTCCAAGAACACTAGGTGCATGGATATGACAGAGGAAACGGCGGACACATCGGAAATGCAATTGCCGTTTCCACATGGCATCGAGGTTGAACTCCAGGTTATCATGAGAGATGGGAACTGGTTCCGGGGGGAGGAGATTCTAGAGGTATTCGATAGACTTGTGTCCAGCGCGAAGAATCTGCTTGATAAGAGGATTAGAGCGGCTGGTGTGCCCTCAGTCAGAAGCAAGTATAGGCATTCATCGCAGACTGAGGAAGGTGAGCGTGGTTCCAGAATCGTAGTGAATTACGAGGACCCGGCAGGAGAAGCAAAGGAATACACTGTTATCGGTCACGACCCAAATGTTACGAGCCTGACATGGATACTCGAGGTAGCAACACCTCCATGCACAACACTAGAAGAACTTGCATGGTGGGTTCAGACACTCATCGCAATCTCGTACGAGGCCCTGCCCAAGGACATGCGCGTGCTGCTCATTTCATCTGGCCTGAATCCCACCCAAGAATACATGAGGAATCTATCATTTGGTGAACATCATCATATCCTCAGTCCCGAGGTCGAAGAGAGTTCGCGCCTTGCGGTTTACAATATGATCCGAAACTTTACGCCTCATTTGATTGCGTTGTCTGTGAATTCCCCATTTGAAAGCAAGAAACCCACAGACGAGGTCTATATCGACTCAGAAGGGAGGACACGCGCTCCAAGATGCAAGAGATCAATCAGGCTTCTCAAAAACACCACACAGATGGGACCAACAAATGAGTTCGAGCTTATACCATACATGAAGGAACCAGACAAGGAATCCTTTGCAAAGCATGTCAATCGTAGCTTCGCAAGAATGGTAGATATGTACCCATTCACGGATTATGGCACAGTAGAGGTAAGAGTTTTTGACACACAGTTATCGGTCCCTCGAAGGGTCGGTATCGCCTTGATTTTGCAGGCTCTCGCCCTGAAAGCCATACGAATGTCCACGAAAGGATTGGTCATTCCAGATATGGGAGCCAAGTCGATAGCGGCCAATAGAGCTTCTGCTATTGCGGCTGGTCTGTGGGGACCGTTCCATCCGGGTGAGGATATGAAGAATCCGGAGTTCATGGAGATTTACAACCACCCAGTTAAGGATGATGGAACATTGGATAGTACGCGGCGGAATCGATTCATGGGAGATGCTGTTGCATCGATGCTCTACCTCATCAGAGATGAGCTCGAAGATATGAGAGCGATTGATAATCCATTCATGCAACCTTTGATGGTGTCAGTGTTTGGGAGCGAATTCGTGGAGCCGAGAACTACGTGTGCGGACTACCAGCTTGATGTCTACGCGAAATCGGAACAAAACATGGTTACATTACTTGGACGCCTAGGAAGTATCACAAGGGAATGCTGCACCAACTGGTTATACGACCCTCTGGAGGGAGTCCCACGACTTCCAACTTGGCTTTGTTGGTGGAAGGGTCTTGAACCAGAGATCATAACTGACAAGGATAGAATCTTTGCGGGTCAAGAAGCAGGATTCGACATATCCATTCGAAATCGAACCGACCGAGACCTTGACAATCTCACTGTGTCCTATAGGATAGAAGATTCTGAAAGGAATGTCACAGAACAGAACATCATACCAATCTCAAGAATCGAATCGGGCGAGATTCATGTCGCTCGGATCACATTCCCAACTAAGCGTCAGATTCATGCATACAACATTATCGCATCAATCGGTGTCGCTGGCAAGGAGATCCACCTAAGAAGTACAATCAATACATTCTGGATGACAGCAAACCTCAAGCCGGCCACAACCACACAGTTTGCGGATGACAAGACTCCAATCTTGTTTTCCGGTGAGATTGACACAAACTACCCCATGAGGACTACAGTCACTTGCGAAATTGCAGTGATTAGCCCAAAGAAAGAAACTGTCATCGCCAAGGTGCACTACCCTGTTGTTATCGAGGGAGGGGACCTTCTCTTCTTCGAGTCGTCCGACCTACCACCTCTAGTTGTATCTGCAAAAGCCTCCAAAGGGGTCAAGAGATGCGTTCTGCGAATTAGATTGCTTGACCATGATACGAGCGTAATCGCACTTAGCACTTCGAAGCCTTTCTACATTGGTTTCGTTAAGCGAGGTCCGGAGATAATCATTCAAGCGAATCTCAAAGGAACACACAGTCCTGGAGGGATGTTACGAGGCAATGTAGCCCTCAAAGCCGGACAACACAAAGTGCCCAAGGGTTCAAGATTGCTTGTTCATTATAAGACAGATACAGGGGACACGCACCTAATAGCAGAGGGCGATGCTCTGGAAGCTGTGTCGCGCTCACTCGAATTTGATTGGCAGATTCCACCAGCAGATTCGGGAATGCAGACGCAAAGAACTGCTTCCATCAAGGCATCACTGATTTCCAATGGATTGGAAATTGCGTCGAGCGAATCTGACGGCTTCATAGTGGCCCATGTTGAGGTCAGAACCAACATAGATTCACTCAAGGCGCCGGATAGATCCCAAATCGGAGGAAAGGTTGCAGGCTGGCTCAGGATAAGACGCAACACGGAACAGGGAGCACCCGCGGCTTTGACTATGTCTTTGCGATTCACAGATGATGATGAACACATTGTCTTGAAGCAGGCTGTCAAGCAAAGCAGGAACCTGTCTCTTGCGTACGGGCCATTCACCATACCTGAGCCGAGAACGAAGAAAGTACCGTCAAGCGTCACTCTAGTGGCCAAGCTAGACTATGCAAATACTCAGATGGACTGCAAGACAGCAGAAATATCGCTTGTAGCCATAAATGAAACCAGACCTGCTGGTCTGAACTTTAGCGGAGTTCCAACATATGTTTCCCCTGACGACCAAATTCATGCTGCGATTCACGTCACCAACTCATCTGCTGAAGCTATGAAGGGAATGCTGTCAGTGGGTCTTGAATCAGTAGTTGGGACGGAGGAGGTATTCAACCGGGAGATTGACCTAAATGCTGAGGAAACTCGGGTCTTCGCAATTCCTGTGAGAATACCCTTGAGTGCGGAGATGAGCACTGCGCATCTTAAGGCAACCTTGCGACTGGAAACCATGCTTCTGGAGAAAAGGCATAGATTCAAGGTAAAAGCGATCGAAGAACCACTCTTTCATGTGCGCTTTTCTATCAAGGATAACAGGGGTGAGGAGATACCGGGCCTTGTTCCGCGTGAAACGGATATCGTGATAGGGATTCACATTCAGGCCGTAAAGCGAGGTTGGGAAAACTTGGCGGTTTCTCTGCGTGTGATGTCTAAAAGAGAAGTAGTAAAGGAATTCCAACTGCCAATCCCCGAATCTGAAACTGAGTTCAAATCTAAGGTTCGTTGGACCACGCCCCATTTGGAAACCATAACAGGGTACTACTTGGATGCAACAATCATTCACGGAAAGATATCATTGCCTACACGCGCGGTCAAATGCGAAGAGAAGACCTTCGCCGTATACTAGCTTATCCCCTATAAGGCGGAAGTCGTTTTGCGCAAATCCAAGGCCCAATATGCGTGAAACTAGCAATTATAGCGAACCGAACTTCGACGATTATTGATACTCGTTGCAAAAGTATAATAGGAGCAGGACGAGCGCCTTGAGTTAATCAGGCAATTTGACCATCATCTAATATATGCTCATAGAATAATCTTCGATGAAGAATGATGCAATTCCCAGGAACATGGTAATGAAAACAAAGACGTGAATCGTATGTTGTTGGAGTTCCTTTCACACCCAGTAGTTTCAGGCCTGATCGTGATGGGCTTCTTGGGAGTTCTGACATACAAGGTTCGTTTTGTTGATATATCAGGTCTAATCGCTGCGTTCGTCGTAGGGTTCACAGTCTGGGCTGCAGGTGGACCCGCTTCCTTTGTTGTTCTTCTCTTTTTCTTCATCAGTGCTGGAATTGCCACGAAATACAAGTACAAAGCAAAAGCAAAGAAGGATTTTGCTCAGGAAGGCAAGGGTAGAAGAAGCTGGAAAAATGTCTTCGGAAGCGGCATCATCCCAATGATTTTCGCTATCGGCATACAACTTGCGGTGCAATCAGTAATACCTGTTGATCCATTCTGGATGTTTGGAGGCTTTGTGGGAGCGGTGGCAACAACTTCCGCTGACACTCTGGCGAGTGAAATCGGAGTCTTCAGCAAATCAAAACCAAGACTAATTACTAACCTAAGGAGAAAGGTGCCAGCAGGGACCATAGGCGCAGTTTCACTCCTGGGAGAATTGGTTGCAGTCGCGGCTGGTGCGATAATAGGTCTGGTTGCTCTATTCTTTGCAGTGCTGAGTCCAGCCAGTGTGTATGTATCTTCTGTCGAGCAATTGCTGTTCATCTTACCGCTCTCAGTACTTACCGCATTCATCGGATGCAATCTTGACAGTCTATTGGGTGCCATTGCACAGAACAGATTCGTGTGCGAGATATGCGGTGCCATCACTGACAAGGAATTCCACTGTGACTACGAAACCAAGTATGTAGGTGGCTACAAGCAGTTCACCAATATGCACGTGAACCTTGGTTCTTCTGGATTGGGAGCAACGCTGGGAATCATCCTTGGAGCCGGACTTTTTATCTGGATACTCGGTGGGCTTTTCTTCTGGGTAGTGGTGTCGTCCAATAACTGAATTAGACTCGTCACCTTCAAATACTGATTCTATGTTGAATTCATATTCGACCACCCACCGACCAATGTGTGGGAATGGTCTGAAAGCTCGAGAGGATTAGGAATGGTATCATTCACACGGTCAGTAGCGTACCCGTGGGCACTTACGGGGGTTTTCGGTGCGGTTCATCTTGTAGTTACGATTATTCCCTACAGCTTGAGCATAGGCGGCGGGGGCGTGATTTCATTTGGCCTGGTTTCTGGTGCGATTATCGGTTTCCTTCTTGGTCCATTCTTCGGAACAATTGCGGTATTGATAGGTTCGACGGCAGGCGGATTCGTCAATCCAAGCATCGCTTTGTTCGGCCTGTTGACACCCTTGGCTCCAGCTACTGGCGCTTTCGTTGCAGGCTCGTTCCGTGTGAGAGGATCAAGAATCAAGTCTGTGGCACCGGTCCTTTTCGTGTACATTCTAGCATTGTGCTTTTTCATCCTAGGTCCAATCGGAATCTATGCTCCAGGATACCTGTGGCTTCACATCGTTGCAGTCATACTTGTCCTGCTCTTCATGGTGCCCGGTGTAGGTCCTCAGTTGAGCGATGCACTGCACATCGAATCAGATTCTAAGCACTCACACAGTTTCTTCGCCATATTGCTGGTCAGCTTCATCGCAGTAATGGCTGATCATCTCGTAGGTTCCACAATTGCGGCCTACGTCTTTTCAGCTGGCATGGATCCTGAAGCTCTCGCCTTGATATTCATGGGAGTCGCATTCATCTACCCGTGGGAACGCCTTCTTGCTTCGATCATCACAGCAGTTGTACTGTTCATCACAAGCATATCCCTTGCCAAGACATACTTCGACTTACCTACGCTACCAGGAATCCACTCAGCACCATTGGAAATCCCACCTGAAGAACTTGAGGAGTTGTCAGGATAGCGGCCTTCTCTCAATGGGTTGTTCCGCGAATACGAGGTGGAAAACCACCTATTTCCATTGAAATGGTGTCGCGTATAGACGAAACTTCATATGGATTCGCGCGATAGTAATCTAGGGGATGGGGGGTAAAACCCGCTTCCGTTGTTGAATCACACGCAGGGTGTGTGGATAGGAGAAATAAGAAATTGCAAATAGATTATTTTACGCTTACACTTGCAGTCATTGCCATCGCGTTCTTTGCGTTGATGTTCGTCGCAAGTGGCATTAAGGTGCTGAAAGAATGGGAGAGAGTAGCAATACTCAGGCTTGGCAAGTTCAAGCACATCAAGGGGCCTGGAATTATTTTTGTTGTACCAATGCTTGACAAGATTGCTATGAAGGTTTCTCTCAGGCTTCTGACCTATGCTTTCAAGACTGAACGGTCTTTGACAAAAGACAATGTTCCGGTCATCGTTGATGCGGTGATGTACTTCCGTGTCATAGATGTGGAGAAAGCGATTCTGACTGTCGAGAGATACGCTGTTGCGGTCGAACTCGCAGCACAGACCACGCTACGAGAAACTATCGGCAAAATCACTCTTGATGAGCTGCTCTCTGAGAGAGATCAGATTGCAGAGCATATGCAGGAACTCATTGACGAGAAGACAGAGCATTGGGGAGTCAAAGTAACTGCGGTAGAGATTCGTGACGTCGTCATCCCGTCGGCACTGCAAGACGCAATGAGCAGAGAGGCACAGGCCGAGAGGGAGCGTAGAGCGCGAATCACACTAGCTAGGGCGGAGCTCGAGGCTTCCGAGAATATGCTTCTGGCGGCCAAAAAGTACGAGGAGTCTAGCGTTGGCTTGGTTCTGCGGACTTGGAATATTATGCAAGAAATATCCAAGAACGCCAACTTGATTATCATGGTCCCAGCCACAATTCCGGAGGTTGGAACGGCGGCAGCTACAGCGGTAGCGTTGAGCGCTGGAACCGGTGGCATAAAACTGCCGAAGGACAAAGGGATGGTGGAGAAATAGACATGGTCTGTGTCGCAATGAGGTGAACAAAATAGACGCTTGGATTAAGATATTTATTGTGCTCGTGATGCTATCAGCATTGAGCCTGGTCGTAGGTTATATGATCCACGACCCATTCGTGGGATTAATTCTACTAGCGGTCATCCTCACTCTCCTAGTTGTCACAGTCGAGCCGGCTACTGGAAAGGCGATGGCACAGGTGACGATTCCTATTGTCATCATATTGTTTGTATTCCAGATCGTGCTGAATCCAACTTTCGTATTTGAGATTTGGATGCTGGTCGTTGTAGGGGCAATCCTCTACTTGATGTTCGCTCTCTTCACTGGAGGAGGCGCCCTAGAGGGAAGTTTCATTGATGCGAAGATGTCGCTGAAACTGTTTCCAATTTACGGCTTGGCGATACTGCTTGCATCAATCGCAGATCCGTCGAATAGAATAACTGCCATCATGATGGCAGTCACTATTGGGGGGATGATGGTGCTCTACATGGTATTCCTGAGGAACTACGAAGAGTGGCCAGAAGTCACCTATGACCCGGAAATAGTAATTGCTCTAACTGATCTGAATCCGAAGGGCAAAGTGAAGGTGGGAGCAGAGGTTTGGTGGGCAAAGGCTACAGACCCTCCGATACAAGCAGGAGATCGTGTCACGTATCGGGGAGTTAGCGGAGTCACGATGATCGTTTCAAAGCATGAAGACGACCAGGGCTTGGAACATGAGTCAACCAACGATTAGATTGTGGGGTCGACTGGCTCGACCCTCAACCTCTTTTTTCTCGGCTCCGTTTTAGAATGAGCCAGATGATAGACAGTCCGAATAGAAAGCCCAATACCGTTGTTATGCCCCACTCGATTTGGAATATCTCAGTGTTGATGACAGGCTCTCTTGGATATACTGGGAAGGCAGCATAAGCGACGATATTCCATGCGAAGTGAAATCCAATAGGTACCCAGAGTCGTTCATGGGAGTAGTAGTAGCCCAGACTCAGCACTACACCGCCCACGAGGAGATTGAACGTGAAAAGTATAATCAGATGAACCGGGACGGATCCAAGAGGCGCCCACCAAGAGAAATGGAGAAACGCAAAGACTAGAGAACTGATCACTATGCCCTTGTTTCGTCCCCAGAGCTCCGTCATTCGAGTCATCATATAGCCACGATAGGCTAGCTCCTCCACGAAAGAAACCGGAATAGCGATAATAATCACTGACACCACAAGTCCTTCCGTAATCAACGAGGGGGATGCGACTTGACCTCCAAAGACGAGAGCTATCAAGAAAACTAGAGCTGCTGCTGCACCTCCCGCAATCCCCCCAATGATTAGATGTGGCCAGGTGTTTCTGTCAGTTTTAAGGCCCAGCTCAGTAACAGAATCGCCTCCTTCCCACTTCAATAATTGAAGTGCGGCAAAAAACATGAGAGGGAATGTCATTAAGGACAATAAGCTAGCCACTGATTCATACGCCTCGGTACCCAGAAGAGGTGCCGACAGCACGTGAGGCATTTCTATAATTAGAAGCATCAAAAAGGAGAACAGGATGATTCGGGTTACTTTCTCAGCTCGTTCTTCAAACATCAGATTCGCCGTAAACGGCCTGACAGCTAGTGCCTAAATCTCATCCGGTTGTAATATCCAGAAAATACGATAGCCTGCGCATGCAAGCTGAAACACATTCGCCATCAATATGTATACAGCTAGCCAACTGATTTAAGTGGGCAACACCATTTCGAATTCTAAGGCTTGTGAGTACTGCCGCCATCCAACAAAGAATCATAATTGGGGGAGGCGTAAGTAATCCAAGGAGAGAAGTCTCTTGTCGAATGCTCGTAGGCTATTATTGGAGTTCGAAACGGAAGAGGTCGGCGTTCGGGCTAGCAAAAATAAGAAGATGAGAACAGCCCTAGTTCGTGCATTTTCGGACCCATCAGAAATTGTTAGAGAACGCGCTTTGATTGCGGCCATTGACCTAGGAGACCCAACCGTTGTCAAGGATATCAGGACGACTCTTGATGATAACAGCACGGACGTTCGCATCGCGGCAGCGCAGGCTTTGGCTTGGTACCGTCAACCAAGAACAATTCCGGCGTTGATTCATGGTTTGAAGGATTCAGACACTTGGGTGCGGTCACACTGTGCACTAGGCCTTTCCAAGATGCTTCACGGACCGATATGGGCACGGATTCCCGGCGAAGACATAGACATCATTCACGCAGACTTTCCAGAAATGGATGAAAGCGATATCAGAAAATTCCTCCGCAAACTGGAACTTTCCGAGGAAGCAGTAGACCAATTCATTATGTGGAAGAGCGCAAAGTTTGAGATCGAAATTGATGAGAGTATACTGATTAAAGAAATCGAAGGAAAGCCAATCATACTTGCGGCTGCTATGACTGAAGCCGCCGAACCAGTGAAAGACTCTGGCCTCTCTGTGGAAGTGGAGGCAATCTTGAGCGAACTGCCTGATGAAGTCAGGGCATCATTACCTTCCGAGGATCTTCGCAGACTAACCCCCACAACTGCTAGGGATCTTGTCACCTCACTAACCGCTAAAAAGCCTAAGAAAAAGGCCGTTAGAGTCAAGCGGGTGAAGAGAGTACGCAAAAAGAAGAAGAAGCCTCTCGCGCGCGAGCAGCTCATTGAGAAGATTCCACCCGAAGTTCGAGAAACCGTTTCTGAGGAGGTTCTTGAGTCCCTAAGTACTGATGAGCTCGAAGCACTAGTTGCTGCAGCTCCTGAAGTAGAGGAAGCTGAACCCACAAAAGAGGAGCCCGAGAAAGAGAAACGGAAGAAGAAAAAGTCCGTTGAAGCAGTTCCGCCCGCTGACGAAGAGGCAGTCGAGGATCTGCGCTGGCAGCAATTCGTTGACAAATACGGTGAGGAAAAGGCCGACTTGCTTATTTCGGTATCTGCAGAAATGCTTGAAGGTATCCCTCAGGAACAGATTGCCGATATGGACATGGACACTCTCAAGAGCTTGGTGCAAGCATTGGAGCCTCGATAGGCAAGTGTTCATCCGGAGCCTCGAATCACAACTGCGAACTCACTCGCAAGCTTACCATACCATTCCAGCAGGTCACGCATATTGTCTACATGACGATAGACTCCGTTCCCATACTGGGAGATGGCTAACATCAGTTCTTCATCGATTTCGCTGCGCTCTCCTAGTCCGATGCAATAGATAACCAAGTTAGCAGATTCGGTGAACCGCTCCTTCAACACTTTCAGTGGCGGGGGTCCGGATGTTGTCATGCCATCGGTGAGCAAGATTAGCATGGTCGGTTTTGTGGTGTCGCCAAAAGCCTCAAGAATCTCGTGTGCTTTGATCAATGCGGAGCCCATGTCGGTTAGAGTGCCACCTTCCTCAACCTTGTCCACTACATGAGTGCTGATTATCTGAAGGCCAAGCGTCTTTTCTCGGCCCGTGCATTCCACAAAAGGCTGAACCTCACCCGTGTCGGAGCTGAGAAACGTCATTTCGCTCACTTCCTTCTCGAAAGTAATGACACCAACCTTCTCACCATAACCCCTCCCAACCTTCTCAGCTAGGTACAGGAGAATGGCCATCGCAGCTGCTTCAGCACGACTAACCATACTACCATCTTCAAACCGGTCAAGGAATGCCTGAACTTCCGGGTTATCACCCGCGAGATCCTTCAGACCTTCCCGAGCATGCGCTATGTCCTGAACTGGAACATCAGTGGTCTTCATTGATCCACTAGTGTCAATGCATAGTATCGCGTTGAAGGGCGTGGCGATGCCAATCGTCTTGAATTCATACCCAGTCCTCTCTCTCAACGCTTCGAAGGCAAGCTTTGCAAAGCTTTTCCCAGGCAACGATGGCCTAACGCTTGTTATCTCTACCTTGGCATTCAGGTCGGGCCAATTGAATGACATCCCGGGATAGACTAGCCGACCATCAATGATTTTCTCAAGAGACTTCACCCTTTTAGCTGCACGGGTGACTAAATCATCTGTATTGGCGTCTTCTGTAAGCGGTTTCAGACCGAACTCCACGTACTCGAGAGCTGTCATATCCTTGTCGTAGAGCGTTACTTCAACAGTATCCGATTCCATAAGCAATGAAGCTTCCAGAATCAGTGTGTCAATCATAATTTGATCTGGAGAAACGTCATTGCTCTTCCTAATCTCTGCGGCGCCCCAAAATGCAGATTGCGCGTCTTCAAAAATGACGATAGATCCCATCTCTGCGTTCAAAGCCTTGGCAGTCTTAGGATGAAGATTGGCGTAGCCTTTCAGGTCGCCACCGTCAACAATCTCGAGTCTCGCCTTTTTGGTGATGGCATTAGCCTCCGCCACAAGTTCCCCGTCCTCATTTTATAAAGAATTGTGAGGTCCCAAAGTCATCCAAGTAAGGGCTCAATCGCAGATACGAACTCACTAGGAGTTGAAAACAGCTGTGCGTTGCTTGTCAGGTCAGTTGAGAGAATGGCGTGCTTCTTTTGTTGGGCCAACTCAGTGGAGAGCATGGCAGCTTTTTCGTAGTCATTCAGGATGACGCAACTAATCATGTCATTAGGGTGCGCTTTAATCCAGATAATGAATTCACGCGTATCATCTCGCGTTCGCAATGTCATGAAGTAGGAGTCGAAGTATATGCCGTTGTCGCCCCCCGCGGAAATTGGCTGCAGGTCAGGCCATGTCTTCTTGGGGGGCAACATGTAGTCCAGAGAGGCGAGAGTTAATGCCCCCTCTGTTATCTTTTTGATGAGGATAGTTTCCAGTGCCAAACGTGCAGGCTTTTTCTTCTGTGTGCACGTTAGCATTTGGGGGGTTTCATGAGTCATACGCTTTGTTCGGAACGGTGTTCCAACGAGAGACAACGCGTTTCCTCCAAGGATCCTCTGGATATCACTGAGAGACCCCAAGAAATCTCTGGACAGAAGGTGTAAGATCACGTCAACAGCTTGGACCGAGAGAAAGCTGAAGTCTGTACCGAAGAGAAGTTTTTCTGACCAATGAAAGCCCGCATTTGCCAGCATATCAGCGGCAGTTTGAAACAGAACAGGAACATCTTGATCGTGAAGCGTTGAGGTTTCCCCATAGATGACAGGGTCTCTTAGCAGCTCGTGAAAATGGGGATTTCCAGGACTCATCCCACAATGAGCCAGTATTACTTTCAAACCTTTCATTGCTTTTGCATACTTTGGCTCGTCCCGCATGGTTTCGACCATGGCATGTATCCGTTGTGCAGTTCTTACGTTCCGAGTGTCGAATATGATTGGAACCTTCAGCTCACCTGCCTTTCTCACGACACGTAAAGTCATTTCATCCTCGATATCTTCAACGAAAAGCTGTGCTACCGGATGCAGCTTAAGGCCTCTAAGTCCGAGCTTTGTTACTGCGCGACTAAGTTCTCGAACTGCTGCGTTTGTGGACCTCAGAGAGTCTTTTGGGTCAACTCTTGCGAAACCAATCAACCGAGTTGAGTGAGGAGCACGAGAGGTCCATCCAGCGATTTTATCATTTGATACCTTGAAGGAGGCAGCCTTGCCTTCTCCACCAGAGTAGTCATCTGTGAAGGGAAAGACTATGGTTTTATCCACAAGCCATCCATGGTTAAGTCGCGCCCAACTCTTCCGACTTGAGAAACACTTGGAGGGTAGGGTGGGAGGTATCACATCCACGGGTTCGAACAAGAGTGCATCACTCTCTTTCAGGTCCTTGACCATGCGCTGCATCTCAAACCAGAGCTGAGCGTAGAATTCGTACGCGCCAGGAGGCGTGTTTGTATGGCCTTTCTCGCGACCCATATGGTGATGAGCGTCTACAATGTACAGCCTGAACTTCTGTCCCTTCTTGATACCTTTGTCAGGCTGGTCCTCAATCGCTCGAACTACGAGCATGTGGTTTTCACTCCTCTAGGTATGAGCTACATCAGGTACTCGACATAAACCATTGCGTTAGATACATTCATCTGATATTTCATCTTGGAAGATGCGACACGAGGTAAGACTCGATGCTTGTGGCTGAAGATATCGCGGAAAACGAGATAAGACGATTCTTTGTAGTGGATGCATCGCTTCATCTCGGTTCGGTTAGAGCCGGCACAACCATCCGCACATTTGACCCCGCGAGAGCCCTTACATACTTCGGCACTCTTGAGAATCAGTTGATAGATTACGCATCACGTCTCTCCGAGTCATTCCAGTATATTCCAAGGCGAGCCTACAACTACTTGAAACGTCCACCCATTCTCTCCGATTTATTCCAAAGCACGCTAGGGGATTCTGAGCCCAGTTGGTTGATCGACCAATTCTTGGCGTGTCCACTCATAAGTGTAGGACGCACACCCCTTCCAAAAGCAGAACAGATGAAAAACACAAAGTCGATTCAGGAATGGTCCATGGGGCCCCCGTATAGCCCCAGATTATACTATGTTCAGGATATGCGTCACGGGCGTCGGACTCGCTCGGGTTGGGGGTGCATAATGAAAGCCGACGACCTTGGGCAACGCATGGAAGAATCGAATCTCAGCGACCTTGATGGTTACGTCCAAATGGGGTATCCAGTATTTGTAGAGATGGATACGCCGGATGATCTTGACCATGTTCTGAAATGGCTCATTGCTCGAAAGGAAGCAGGACACAAGAGACCATCATTGTTGCTTGATCCAAGAGCACACAAGGATTGGGGTGCAGAAATCACGAGGCTGGTAGACATCCCAAGGAGCAGGGTTCTGACTTCGGGAGCTACCATCTCATCACTCTCGACTCTTGTACGCCACCTCAAGAAAACTAGCAAGGAAGCAGATTGGTCATCAAGACTGGTTTTCGCCACGCGCTATCCTGAAACACAAATCGGAGATGGTATCTCAGAAACCCTGAGCTATCTATTGAGTAGGAACCTAGCGGCCAGTCCGCAAGAACTCCAGAGAGTGCTCGGTGGGAATATCTTGTCCATGATGCCCCTAAGACCGTCGTTCCTCTCTTATGCCGACAATGATTCCGCAGTTGTTGCAGAGGAATACTTGGGGAAGATATCGCTAAATGAGATTGCACGCATCCTCCGATTGGTGGTTGCTCGCAGACTCCAAAGCGTCGCTTCAGTTGACTACATGGTCAGAGACGATGGAGGAGTTGTGCAATTAGATGGCGCGTTGATAACTCTGGCAACACCATCGATGCATTCAGCCACTAGCATGGCAATAATCCTTGAGAGGAATGGTTCCTTAAAGCTCACAGGATGGAAGCGCGAGTTTACAGACACACTTCGCACCAGGAATAGCGATGCGTTTTCCACACTTGCTAGATCAATAGCAATGTCAGATGGTCTCAAGCTTAGCACGCTCGCCCACATGATGCGTTTCGACCAAGCTGTGATGAACTGCCTGCAAGTTAAGAACCCGCAGGAAATCTTGTCAGCTCTGCATTTCCAAGTAGATATTGCTGACTATGAACAGGGAGCGATTCTCGTTTCTCCTGACGATATGCGCGCTCTCAATGTAGGCGAAGGCGACCATTTGCTTGTTCTCGATACAGCAACAACCCGGTGGTGGATAGGCAGGGCTGTGATGGACAAGGAACACCCGAGGAAGCGCATAGGAATCTCTTCGCAAGATGCAATGCTTGGGGGTTTCGTTGAAGCAACAACTGTCGACCTCGCCAAATCTGAAGGAAAGACAATCAATCTTACAGAAACGGTCTTTGCATTTGACAATGCGGATGGCCCTCCAAATGGAGAAACCTTTGCTTCATTACATCTCCGAACTGATACTGTCAGAAGGATGTTGCATAAGAGGCTCGTTGGCAAAGGTATGAAAATCCATATTGGAAACGGAGGGAGAGAAATTTGTCTTACATTCGCACGATCCAGCCCCAGACTAGACTCAAACCAGATTGGTCGCATGAATGGCACGTCGATTCGATTCCAACCGTCCCAATCACTCAGGGAGTTCAATGTGATTATCAGCGTTTCATCAGACCAGAATATGCGAATTCGCGATATCACGTTGAAATCGAAGTATTCCATCCAATCTAGGCTCGAGCCATTGATAGAGAGGGTCCCAGAGTTGGGAGCCTTCTTGAGCGGTCTTGGTGACACAATTACAAGAGCTGAGCTGGCGGCTCTGTTTTCGTTACTTGTCGTGAGCACAATTGCAGACAATCGCACCGGAGGGCGTTTGGGTATTGTCACAGTCACTGTTCCACCTCAGAAGTTTTCTGTTCAGAAGAGAGGTGTTGTACAGTCATTCGTGGAGTTTCGGGAGGACCTATCTTCCGAGGAAGTTTTGATTTCTATAGTCTATTCCATACTTGACACATTGCGACAATCCGTGCAACCGGTCAACAAAGCAGACGGTTACAGAGCCGTAGCAGAGATGCTGGAAGATTTCGGTCCTGAACGACCGACCCTAGTGATGATTCTTGGAAGCGATGTAGATGATGACCATGGTAGACCTTTCCTTCAAGCGATATCTGAAAACGAAAGGTACCAGTTTGATTTCATGGGACTTGGCATGACGTTTGATGAGAAGAAGGCGCTGCAGGTGTTTGACGGCATTGTCGGCAAAATCTACCCAATTACATCATTCTCAGCACGCGCCTTCGACGACTATCTACTTGGGGCAATTGACTATGTTGCGCCAATCGTTGAAGAGTCAGAATCTAAGGGAAATCAATCGCATCAGAAGCCGCGGCGAGTCTAGTTTCGAAGGATTGTGTTTCACGTTCCAGCTTGTCCAGAGTCACGCGAACTTCTTCTAATAGAGTAACCAGATTTGATAATGTTCCAGTGCCGGAATCGGATCCTTCCCTCATTTGCACATTCAGATGATTGTCTAGTTCCTCGGAAACTCGAGATACTCTGCGCGTGATCTCTTCAAGTGCTCTCAGTCGATCTGTGGTTTGTTCCATCCGGTCAACCAATTCACCTAGATTCTCATCAACCATATGAATCACCCTTGCAGACGACCATTGGTTTGTGCCAGTGCACGCTCAAGAGTTTCCAGCCGCTTTGACAGACTTTCAAGACGCTCTACGACTTCGCTGAGCCTGACGTCTATTTGACTTGATACAGACGCATCATGCTGTTCAGTTGTTTTGAGTGATGGGCGCACATGAGGCTCTACTGAGAGCTTTGATAGTCCATCTTCCAGCTCTGCCACAGTTTGGAGAAGGTCTGGAATGGAAACCTTGTCGAGCCGCTTGTTAATCAAGACAAGTGCACGTTCAATCTTCTCAAGCTTGTGTGCATTCAAACAGATACCTCCATTTAGTATAGTCTTGTCTTGTAGATTTTATGTGCTAATGGTTTAGAACCATACAGAACCTCTACTCTAATGCTGGCTTTTCCCGTATCATCTGACATTGGAACAAGCTTCAGCGTAATTTTTTGGTCAGACCGAGGACCTACTTCATGCTTTTCATTGGTGACTTCGGACACTGCATCGCCAACGACAATTGAAACGATGACTCGAATTCCAACTGTAACTTGGCTCGGGTTCACAATCCTGATTGGGTAGTTGAATGCCTTGCCACCTACAAGTGCATCAGGCACCGCTCCGAGGTCCACAGACAATCCTAATCGGTCAGATGTTAGAGGTCGTCCCTTTGGCCATCTATTAATTCGTCCCAGCTCGTGTAGCCTTGAAAGTGAAGTCTTGAGACCCCTCAACTCAAGGCCAAGCTCTTCAGCAGCTTCAGCCAAATCAAAACTCCCATCGTGCTGTTCATAGAACGAGAGGACGCGTCTATCCTCCTCAATGAGATCGCTAACACCCTCAAGAATCTCCAGGATTGCTTCGGGCAGCTCATCAGCCTCGTGAAGAGAGAAATATCTCCCACCTTCCACGAATTCAGCGATGCTTCTAAACGACTTCTCCACCAGGGGATTGCAACCACATACAAACGGAAAGAATGTAGAACTAAAGTTGTCCTTCATGGCTTTAAGCTCAGTTTTCGGATCATGGCCTTTGGGACATCCATCGGGAAAATAGTCATCACTTAGTGAATTGTAGTCAGTTCCATGTGGCGGCGCATCGCCCACGAGGAGGAGGACTTTGTATGCATCATTCGACCATGAAAGCTTAGTGCGGGCATCGAACAATCCATCTGCTACGGCCTCGGGTGTATCACCACCTTCGGATGGCTTTAGGCCAGATATCTGGCGATGAACCTTCTTCATCTGGTCAGTGAAGTCAAAGACGCGTGTCACGTAGGTGCGGTCTTGAGGGGGATGGTCCCTATACGAAACTATTCCGAACCGAATTCTTAGGTCTTCAGTGCGAGCCACAATTTTATCCACGATATCAAAAAGACTATCCTTGACTGCACGAATGTCATCCTTCATGCTTCCGGTGGTATCAACTACAAAGGCAACATCCAGCTTCGCGGGGGGCACCCTATCTTCTCCTGTCGGACGAGAGGGATAGCCGCAATTAAGCTTTTGGAGGATACTTACAGCACAGCAGGCTTTTTGAAGGTTTGAAAAGAATTGATGCATGTGAAACCGATGGACATGAGCGCAGTCAATGTTGAGATCGAGTTCGATGATGGAACTATCTTGAAGGGAGTGCTTGATACCGTGTTGGGTCCGCTCATCCTTGCGGATATCAAGGCCGCTGCGCCAATCGAAGGTAGAGCCGCCCTTATGAGAGGAGAGATGCAGATAACAATTGGAATCAAAAGGGGTAATCGGAGACCCACGAATGAGGTAAAGAAAGGTGACATTGCATACATGCCACTCGGCGACAACCTCTGCATCTACCTCAAGGATACGCGCACATTTAGCCCAGTAAACATCCTGGGCAAAGTAACGTCAGATGATGTTCTTGAGAATCTTAGTAAAATTCGTCGTGGTAGCAGAGCCACATTTCGGGTTTTGTAATGAAGCAGAGAACTCAAAATCTTTGTAGATTCTTGATAATCTCTTCATTCTCGTCAGGTGTTTTGACGGTTGGATCAACAGTCATTCCAGGTTCATGGGTTTCAATCAGAACCTCCATCCCAGAGTCCTTGACTTTCTTGAACCCGTTGCTAGATAGTGCCCGAACCGTAAGAAAAGTCGTGTTGAATTCTGCCTTGGTGAGGGTTTCCACCGTTCGCAATTCTCTTCGCAGCTTCGACCGAGCCATCCGAACTTGCTCTTTGAGCTCAGCAACTTGGACCTGCAAATCCCTGCGTTGATTGTATTCAGTCTCAAGCCTCGACTTCATGTCTTCATAATCTGCTCTGGGGATGTAATCCTTTGTTCGGTCAATCCAAGTGACTGTTGTGCCATCGAACCGCCTTTTTGTAGCCACGAGATCCAGTGCATTCAAGATTGCGATAACATCATACACCCTTCGCTTTGGAGTTTCCAACATGTCAGCTAGAATGTCACTGCGAATCCCCTCGTATCCGCTCTCCTTCAAGAGCCTAATGGACTCTTTTGCTAGTTCAACCAGCTTCACAATCGCACCCCAAGGAGGTACCGGCGTATGGCGGCGTACAAGCACACTCCCAATGATTTTTGCGTGGGAAGTATTTAGATGTTTGTGTTGTGTAGCGATTTTCCGATGCTTTTCACTGATAAACAAAGCTATTATTACTCGAATGGTTATGCGAAAAATCGCCGGCTAAAATGAGCGTTTTGAATGATGTATCAACGCCAAGTGGTAAACGCCGTCAACACCCAAGATTATTTATCCAGCATACTTCGCACGAGCCACTAGTTCTCGCACATTGACAGGTGGCGGTCAACATGGACAGAAAGAAAATAGTAATTATGGGCGCAGCTGGCCGTGATTTCCACAACTTCAACACTTACTTCCGTGACAACGAACATTATGATGTTGTGGCGTTCACAGCTGAGCAAATCCCCGGGATAGGGGACAGAATGTATCCACCGGAACTTTCAGGGAAGCTCTATCCCGATGGTATTCGGATCTACCCTGAAGAGAAACTTCCTGAGCTGATTGAGAAGCACAATGTCGAGCAGTGCATTCTAGCTTACTCCGACCTCCATTACTTCACAGTAGGCAGCAAGATTGCATGGGTTAACTCTCTGGGACCGGATATTCGATTGATGGGCCCTAAGCTCACCATGTTGAAGAGCAAGAAGCCAGTGATAGCCATTTGTGCAGTGAGAACTGGTTGTGGGAAAAGCCAGACATCTCGGAGGGTAAACCAGATACTTGTTGACATGGGCGTGAAGCCGGTGAACATCAGACACCCGATGCCCTACGATCCGGACTTGACCACTCAGATTGCTCAGAGGTACGAGGTGCTAGAGGATTTGGACCGTTACAACTGTACGATCGAAGAACGTGAAGAATACGAACCCATGATCAACATGGGAGTGATTCTCTACGCAGGAGTGGACTACGGTCAGATTCTGGAGCAAGCTGAGAAAGAAGCAGATGTGGTTACATGGGACGGAGGCAACAACGACTTCTCATTCTACAAACCCGACCTTCTCATTACGCTTGTGGATCCTCTCAGGCCAGGACACGAGATTTCATACTATCCCGGTGAAACCAACCTACGAATGTCAGACGTTGTCATAATCAACAAGGTAGTTTCCGCAGATTATGATGACATCGAGGAGGTTCGTGATAACATCATGGCGATTAATCCCAACGCCCTCATAATTGAGGCTGCCTCCCCACTCACTGTTGATGATATGGACATCATCAAAGGCAAGAGGGTGATTGTAGTCGAAGATGGACCGACAGTAACTCATGGTGATATGCCGTATGGTGCAGGGTATGTTGCAGCACGCAAGGCAGGTGCAATCATCATTGATCCCAGGCCATTCGCTGTAGGTAGCATAAAGGAAACCTTCGAAAAGTATACGCACCTTGAGGACGTTTTACCCGCTATGGGATATGGCGAAACTCAGATGAAGGAACTAGAAACGACCATTAACAAGTCCGATGTAGAGGCAATAGTGATTGGAACACCAATCGATCTTGGAAAGCTCATCAAGATCAATAAGCCTAACACAAGGGTCAGATATAACCTGCAGGAGATTGGACGACCGAACCTTGAAGATGTCTTGTCAGAATTCGTCAAGACGCACAAGCTGAAGTGAATGGACAACTGAACCTGAGGATGAAACATCCCTCAGGGCATTCATTTCTTGCATATTTAGATATGGATAGCAAATCGCACTTAGGCGGCTCTAGATAAACGAAAGAAAAAGAGTGAGAGGGCGATCTAATCACGCCCGCCCTTTATTGATCACCAGTATTCCTGGGAAGTAACTGCTGATCTAGACTCTAGGTCCTTGTAAAGCACTGCTGCAAAGACGTAGTTAATTGCGCTGAAGAGCAACGAACTCATGAGTGCCAGAATGAATAACATAATGGCTGTGCCATAGAAGGCGAAAGGAAGTAGCAGCATCTCAAGCACTATTGCAATGATTGCTATCGCGATGCCCAGAAGAATCTGACCGCCGAAGATGTGCCAGAAGTTGCCTGCTGTCAGCGCCCACGCCCGCTTTATCGAATCGATTGCACCCAAGTCCTCAGCGACAACGACTGCGCTAGTAGGAGCCAGTCGTATGCCGAAGTAGAGAGCCACGACAAGCCCAATCAAAAGGAGAGGAATGGCCATCAGTATCATGTTCAGGGATTCCATCGAAGGGTTGTAAGGGTCAATGGTTCCCACAGCACCGAAAAGGAGAAACATGCCAGGAGCCAACGATCCTGCGACAACCAATGCAAGAAGAAACTGTGCTACAATCATAGTAGATAGTCTACTAAATGTAAACGAGAGGCTTGTTCCCACATCAGCTTGGTGAGAGCCATAGTCATCAAGCGCGAATTTGATACCGCTTCCAGAAATCACGGCATTTACAACCATGCCCACGATAGTTAGCACAATTGCGATGATAATTACCTCAATAGCCACGACCGTTTCAGCGATGGCAAATCCCAGCAACGTGTTGATAATGTCCGAGCTTACGTAAATCAATAGGTCAAATGCAGCCAAACCGTAGAGTGCGTAGAACACTGCGAGTTGAAGCAAGCTGAAGGCTACTCCAAGAAGGCCAACCATCACAATATAGCTCGGTAGCTTCCGTACCCATACTTTCAATGTTCTCGTTACAAGGTCCAATGCACTAACTGTAAAATCGTGTTCAGGTGGTGCAGAGGGCTCAAGTCCTAATCCATCGTCATTTTCCATATGAAATCCTCCCAATTAATTTCACTCTCGAATTGTAATCTTATAATATCTCCGTACTGAGTAGGGCAGATGGGCCGAGTACACGACAAGCAATCATGCAGGTTTCGGCCGGGCGTCGAAAATCTCCATGAACTTCATACCTCCTGCCTTTTCAAGAAGCTCCTCGAAGGCAATGATAACCACTTTCGGAGTGATTTCTGTGCTCTTCTTAGTAATGGAGGCGACCTCATGAATCAATGCGGTGTGGTCTGATTTGACGGCAGCCTTTGGAGCTACATAGAGATTCAGCACGTCCATGCTATACGGATCATTCATGTCTTCCTTTGCGACCTCGATCTGGAGCTCCTCAATACCAGCAAGTGCAAGAAGGTCGGTTCGCAATGCTGTCAGGTTCACCGTTGCCCCCTTGATCTTCTTCTCGCTTAGGCCCATCACTTGAATTTGCGCCTCCGCATCGTTCGTCCGTCCAACGTCCCAGAAGAAGGGCCCGTCCATTCCACATACCGGACACTTGCCACGTTCCTGACGGGATGCAACATCGCCTAGCAGGAATCCCTGAACTATCGAACCTGTTCCATCAAGGTGGAAAAGAGTCACGTTCCCGGGTTCGTCTTCGCCTACAAACT
>WTCK01000002.1 GCA_013138615.1 Candidatus Thorarchaeota archaeon
GTGCGCGTCCGCGTGGGAACACGATGGGCAAAGGTACATAGTTACATGCAAGATGCGCCTAGAGAACTTACCGCGCCTCCCATGTCCTCCTGCGATTGATGCACTTCCCGCTATTACTGCACCGACCGCTCCTCCCAAAACCCAACCCACTGCCATATTCTCCTTTAGATCCTTGCGCCGGTCCTTTGCGCCTTGTGCCCTAGCTCTCTTCCGCCACTCCGCTAATTCCAATGTCTTCTCCCAAATAGCAGGTTTCATCTTCAATTCAGATAGGTTAGTATCTCCACAACCCATGCATGCCTTTGGCCACCGCACTGCCCCTCGATCTTGCGGAACAGGTGTGTATGCGGGTCCAGTAATCAACTCATTAGATATGCTGATTTCTAGGACTCGGGGGAAGTGAGTATCCTCAATAGCAAAGGTAGCAGTTGTCCCAATTGGGGGGAGTGCACCTTGTGTATTTGGCCCAATCATCATCTTAAGATCCATATCCTGAAGTTTTGCTGTAACTGTACCCGATTTGAATCCAGAGCTTTCACTAACATTGACTTCCAAAACTTCACCACGAACCTTTCTTGTAGGTCCGGTTGGACGGGTTGGTTTACTGGTTGGCGGACTCTCAGCTGCATTTTCGTCCTGCGTATCGCCATTAGATATGATTTGAAGCACCTGCCCATTCTCGTGCACGACATGAACCCACGCGTCGCGCTCAGGGATGCTACCTTCAGATAACCCATTAAATGCCAATTCCAGCTTGGATCCGAATACCGGGTCAATAACGATTTTCCCAATGCCAGATTCATCAAGCTTTGCTTCAACGAATTTGCAATAGGTTTTCTTCGGAGCCAATCCTATGCACACCCAACTCCTGAATGCTTTGACTTCTTCATATATTCTTCGAGTCCAGTTCTATGGAAGCAAGCGCTAAAATGAACGGCGATTCGAAAACCAAGCTAAGGCCTGTTGGAGCGTCCAACTTGAGACCGATAGCAGACCTTTTAACCGGAATACGCGTTCGAAAAACGTTTAAAAAATAACTATAATGAATTGGAGCCCAGAACAATGCACAGAGAAATCGCCAAAGGAGTATACTACGTTGGAGTCGACGACCACCATACAGAGCTGTTCGAAGGTCTGTGGGAACTCCCATTCGGTGTTTCGTACAACAGCTATCTCATTGTTGACGAGAAGATAGCCCTCATAGAAGGTGTAAAGGGGCCATGGGTGAATGAGCTGCTGGACAACATCAGAGAGATAGTGGACCCAGCCAAGATCGATTACATTGTTATGAACCACATGGAGCCGGACCACACCAGTGGACTCCCAGATATAGCCAAGATTGCCAAGAACGCAACAATGGTGTACACTGCCAAGGCGGCCCCGATGCAGAAATCATTCTATGATGTTCAGCTTAAGGAGAAGATAGTAGAGGACCTTGAGGAACTGTCACTTGGCAAGAAGACCCTCAAGTTTGTGCATGCACAATTCTTGCACTGGCCTGAAACCATGTTGACATACCTTGTTGAAGATGAGATTGTATTCTCATGCGATGCATTCGGCTCCTTCGGTGCATTGAACGGCAAAATCTTCGATGACGAGATTGACATGGGGATGATTGAATCCGAAAGCCGGCGCTACGTTTCGGCGATTATCACGAGCTATCTGAAGTTCGTGCAGAGAGGCATTGCAAAGGTGCAAGACCTCGGCATCGGAATTAGGATGATTGCTCCAAGTCATGGACCGATATATCGCAAGGACCCGATGTGGATTGTCAAGAAGTACCTTGAATGGAGCAGCCCTGAGCTGGAAAAGAACGCTGTTATCGTCTATGGTACTATGTACGGCATGACACACCGACTCGCGGTCAATCTGAAGAAGGAACTCATGAACCTCGGCGTCGAGGTGAAGTTGCACAATTTGTCATACAGCGAGCTGAGCAAGGTCATCACGGACACTATGCGTGCAGGCATTCTCGTAATCGGGACACCAACGTACGACGCTTTTCCATTCCCCAAGGTCTGGAGCTTCGTCAATGAGATGCAAGGCAAGCGCTTCATGAAACGACCAATCGCGCTCTTCGGCACGTTTGGTTGGGGCGGCGGTGGCGTTTTCAAGCTGCGCAAAATGATTGAAGCTATGAGATGTGAAGTTCTCGAGCCAGTTATTCGCGTGCGAGGTAGGGCTAACGAACAAGAAATCGAGGACTGCAAGAAGCTCGCTAAAGTAATTGCTGATAGACTCAAGTGACCGTCCGATTAGTTAGACTGGCCTAAGCAATCCCTTATTAGAGACCAGCCTCGAGTCGCGGTATCTTGACTCCGAGGCGGTGAGTGATGTATGCGTTCGCCGTCCTATGAGAGAATGGAGGTAGTAAATTGAAATTGGAAGGTACAAAGACAGAGATTAACCTCCTCACCGCTTTCGCTGGCGAGTCCCAAGCAAGGAACCGGTACACGTTCTATGTCAGCATTGCCAAGAAGGAGGGGTATGTTCAGATCAGCGAAGTCTTCAAGGAAACCGCGGGTCACGAGAAGGAGCACGCAGAACGACTCTTCAAGCTGCTGAAGGAAGGCGGAGCAACGCCGGAGCTCACGATTGAAGCCGGATTCCCAACAGGCCCACTTGGTGGCACCGAGGAGAATCTAAGAGCAGCTGCAGCCGGTGAGAAGTACGAATTCACAGAAATGTATCCTGGCTTCGCTGATGTCGCGGAGAAGGAAGGTTTCTCAAAGATAGCAGCCGTCTTCAAAATGATTGCCAAGGCAGAAACTTGGCATCACGACCGTTTCATCGAGCTTGCTGATAACATTGCCAAGAACCGCGTTTTCAAACGAGAGAAGAAAATCAAGTGGCGATGTCAAAATTGCGGCTACATTCACGAAGGTGAACACCCGCCCGAGAAATGCCCAGCATGCGACCATGCAAAAAGCTACTTCATGGTTCATCAGGCTGTCTTCTAGATCAGAACAATTCAACTCAACACTTGGTCCGTTGGGCCAAGTGACATTCCTTTTTTCCCGTGATCCGCTGATAAAAGAGGTGTGAGCGGAGAGCAGAGTCAGCAGGTATCTATGGGAGGGGGGAATTGGGGGGTGTAAAGGGTTGTGTTGAGAAATTAGCCCGCCGACCTGATGACTCTCCACTCAACGAGTTCCGAGTTCCTAGCCGAGATTTTAGAGTATGTGTTATTCACTCTGCAAAGGCGGTAGAAGCCAATAACGTTCCGCCCGAGATAGTATTTAATCACATATTGAACGGACCTTGAGAAATGTAAACTCGGCACGGTTTGATAGCTCGGAATTAGCATGAACTTGTCACTTCAACCTTCGGGGTGCTAATCGAGTGTCTGAGACTACTTGACCATGATTAACATGACCAGCCTATATGAAACAATGGAGCCTTCACGGCCACGACCCGAGCCATGGAGTGCATAAGCAACACTTCAGAGCATAGGACACTCAAGCGGTGCATATCGCAAAGGTGTCCATGCTCTGCATCCTCTTTTTTTCTGTTTCTTGACACCTGTGCTTTCGAGTTGATCCATGGGAAAGCAATTACACGGACTGACAACATATCATGATGCCATAAGTCCAATTGCATCCACCAATGGACAAGGCTATTACCTTGTTGAATCAATCCCGGGAAGGGATTGATCTTATGTCACAAAAGCGCGGTGGAATCGCTGTCAAGGTGTTCACGCCTGCGGGTGACTGTGTCTTAGGTCAACTATCTTGGAACGAAATAGGTCCACACATCACTCTGGAATCAGGTGAATTGTTCTCAAGCGAAACTAAGGACTACTCTTCACATCGACCTTCTGGGCACAAGGATGAGTGTAACAGGACCCAAGAAGCGGTTTCTGATCAAGAGGGCATTGGGCGTACTGTCAAAGGAGGATTAGTGAGAGGAGCGATATGGCAATCTCTAATGGGACTGGAACACACCCCCTCGACCTTCAGCCTATGAGCGAGTTCGAGAGAATGATAAGAGAACGCATTGAATACACGCCTGAGGACTCGCGGGCTTGGTACTACCTTGGATCGTTCCTGAGGACTCACGGTAAGCTGCAAAAGGCTGAGGAAGCTCTTGTTATGTCACTGGAGTTGGAAGCCCTCAATCCAGATGCGCTTGTTCATCTTGCGTTGATCTATGACAAGACAGGCTGGTCTGAGGATGCTGGCTCCTTATGGCGGCCCCCCACCGGTAAGTTGTGGAAGTCGTCCTAAGTTACGGGCCGCCCATGATTCAACCTGTTCTACA
>WTCK01000164.1 GCA_013138615.1 Candidatus Thorarchaeota archaeon
CTATGAATGATCCGAGTGTAACGAACAGTACCATTTGGATGATTGCAAAAATAGTTACAATCGCTATCCCAGCGTCGCCAATAAACATCAACACAAGGGGAATTGGAAGAAACATTGCGTTGTTGAAAGTCACGCACAGGAGAAGTGCACCTCTCTTCGCTTTGTCGACTGTACGTCTGCGAAAGACAACGAGCAATAGAGCAAAGCCTAACAGATGTGTCAGTAAACCCAATAGAATCACTGTAGGTAACTCTGTGAGTGCACTTGCAGGGGTTGCAAGCAGTGACTGAAGGATGAGTATCGGTAAAAGGAGATTGATAATCAACGACGTTGATAGCTTAGCCAAATGGTCTGCCCTCTGGGTTTTTTGCGCAACCGCAAGTCCAAGCAAGATGACGACATAGAAGAAACCCATGCGAAGAGCCAGATCTAGTGCCTGCATTATCGTTCACTACCGGAAAGATTGTCAAGTAGGGGGGATGAAGTTACTGGAAGGGAATGGGAGAAGGGCTAATTAAACCAACTTTAGGCATCCTTTTCTGAAGGGGGTGTAATACTAGAGAGGCCCCGGTACAAGGGACACACAGTGCACAAGACGTGATAGGAAAAGGAGTGTGAGGTTTCCTGACGAAGGAAGATATCATTCGAGCTTTGCAGAATATGGTTAACAGAATTGGGGAGCCCAAGTTACAGAAACGCTTCGAAAATTTCGATAGAGTTTTGGTTATGTCATTCAAAGACCTAGAATTCGACGTCAAGATGCGATTTGAGAAGGGCACTGCAACGGTTGAAGAAGGCATGCCTGAGAATCCTGACATGACTGTGACAACTGATAGTGTCACAATACTACAGATCTTGGATGGATCGCTCTCTGCAATGCGCGCATTCATGGGAGGCAGGATAGTAGCAAAGGGCTCAACGAGAGACCTGCTCAAGTTGCAGCATCTGCTCAAGGCTCAATAATCAAGCTCGAGTTCCCGCAGAGCCTCTTCTGTGGGCCGTCCAGTCTTTCGGTCCCATCTTCTGTAGGAATAGTAATCGTCCAGCTGCCGTTCCAAATTCGGCACGAAGTCGTCGGTCACCTCATCTGGTAATGGATGAGAAAATAAAGAGGGGAGTGTATCTTCCTGAGGTTTCAGACCACACTTGAGATTGAATAAACGCTTCAGAGTAACTAGTCTTGACCCGATTGTAAGGATGTCCTCGAAACTCATAGATGTCCCGAGTGCGGTGTTGAGTAAGTTCAGCAAAGTCTGTGGAAGTACAAACGCGAAGTGACACATTATCACTGAGTCAAAGAAGGCTCTGTAGTCCTGCGCTTTTGCTGCAGTAACGCCCTTGTTCTCATCATCCAGTCGATCGGAAGCGACAATTCCAAGGTCACGAACGTCTGCACCCATGTCAATGCTGTATATGTCCCCTTCCAAATGAGATGCCCCTCGGGCGGCAACAGCATACACAGTTGCCATGCCTGCGAATGCTCGGGGATCATGACCTGGTATCTCAAGCCCCTTGACATGGAGAGCCGCATCTTCAGCACCATACTTGGCAGCTAAACGCATTGAACCCTCGGCCAGCTCATTGCCGAATCCATCACGGTTGGCGATTGCATGAATCAACTCAATCGCCCTATCAGAGTCCCCCCATTCGAGGTTGTAATCTAGTTTCCCGAGCTCCTGCAGTGAGATTGCAAGAGCCAATGTACCACCGGTGCTTATGGTATCTAATCCATATTGATTACAGAGGCGGTTCATGACTGCAATTGCGCGAATATCTGAAATCAGAAGGTTTGACCCAAGGGATGCAATGGTTTGGTACTCGGGACCACCGATGTTCTTGAGATCGTGTTCTGGAAGTGACACCTTGCGGCCGCACCCTATAGGACATGAATAGCAAGCGATGCGACCTGTTAGAATCTCACCTAGCGCCTTATCATTTATCAGGTCAGACTCAAAATCCACCTCTTGGAAGTACTTGATGGGCATATCGTTGAACATCATTGCAATATCTACATACATTGCCGTTCCAGACTGGCTCAAGTTGGACATCATGTCACGGAGTATTGTTGAAGATACCTTGGCAATCTCAGTGAATTCCTTTGCGTCACTGAGTGCAACTTCCTTGCTCCCCCCGACTGCAATGGCTTTGAGATTCTTCGACCCCATGACTGCACCCAAGCCGCATCTTGCGGCTGCACGTTCTGCATTCATAATGCCGGCATAGCGAACAAGATTTTCACCCGCGGGACCAATGCAGGCAACTTTCACAGGACCCAAGTCCTTCCGAAGCCGCTCCTGAGCCACATCTGTTGTTGTTCCCCAGATGTCACTGCCGGGAAGAAGTGTGGAGGAGCCTTCATCGATGTGAATCACGACCGGGCGCTTGGCCTTGCCTGTGATTACCAGTCCATCGTAACCTGAGAACTTCAGATGCGCACCGAAATGGCCGCCAGAATGCGATTCGCCCCAATAGCCCGTAAGGGGGGACTTCCCACACACAACATGACGACCTGTACACGGCGCCATTGTTCCAGTAAGGGGTCCAGTCATGAATGCAAGCATATTGTCAGGACTTAGAGGATCGCACGATACATCCATCATGTCATAGAGCAGCCTGCAGGCATAGCCAGTCCCACCAAGGAATTGCTTGGTGATTCCCCGATCCAAAGGAATCTCGCTGATCTTCTCTCTGGTCAAATCTACTGCAAGGAGTTGTCCCATGTACCCGTTCAATCGTACACCTCAGTAACCCTTCATCATCTCCCAGAGTGTCGCTTCATCTTCTACAACATCCTCCGGGAGCTGTGAGGGCTTGCCGACTTGCAGGGCAATCATGTAGATTCTGCACGCACGCTCCAGAAGCACTGCAACATCAAGTGCTTCGTGCAATGACCCGCCGCAACAAAGAGCTCCGTGGTTTGCTATCAAAGCAGCACTTCTCATGTCCATAGCCTTTACGACCCTCTGGCCTAGTTCCTTGGTGCCGGGCATGGAGTACTGCGTAATACGTATCTCTCCACCAAGCTTGGGAACAATCTCGTCCAGAATTGGAGGAAGAGTTCTGTTCAGAAGCGTCAATGCTGAGGCATAGATACTGTGAGTGTGTACAATAGCTCGAGCGTCCTCGCGGTTCTTGTAGACTTCAAGATGCATAGGTGACTCTACGCTCGGGTTTCTGTCACCCTCTATGACTTTGCCATCCATGTCAATGACCATCATGTCTTCAGCCGCCATCTCAGTATAGCGGACTGAGCTTGGAGTAATCACAACATGATCGTCAACACGGGCACTGGCATTGCCAGCTGATCCCTCCACGAGGTTTCTTCGCACCATCTCTGCACATATCTCTAGCAGTTCTTCCTTTGTTTCCTTATACATGCTCAATCACCTCTGTACCAGATTTCTTTCCATCTTGAGTAGTATGGTTTGTATCGTGTTGCGCGTTCATCCGGTTCAATAGGAGGATGCCACTGGACCATGGCTTCTGATGCTTCCATCAAGTCGGAAAACCAACCTGCGCCCTTGGCGGCACAAATGGCTGCCCCCAAGAGACTTCCTTCGGACTGATCGGGAATTCGGATAGAGCGATTTAGAACGTTGGCCAGTAGCTGTCCCCAGACAGTTGATTTGGTCATTCCACCGATTGTCTTGATAGCACTGACTTTCATCTGCTCCTCCAATTGCTCACAGTTACCTCTTGCAGAGTAAGCGATGTTTTCCAGTACTGCATTAAGAAAGCTTGCCGAGTCAAGGGGAGTGACTTGCGGTAAGGCCGGCTGTGGAAAAGACAATATCGCTTGTCGTACATCAGTGAACCGATGGCAGTCCATAATGGTTGGCCCGAGAGCAGCATACGTTTCGTTGCTTCCGGGAGGAATATGCGCTACGATATCAGACAGATTGCTTAGAGTGTCAGTTACACATTGTTCTGGGTTCTCAGATCGTTCACACAAGAACCCGACTGCCCATTCAATGTACGATCCAGTAAGACCGGCATTGCTCTCCAAGACCCATCTACTGGGGACAACATGACATCCAGTCCATATCTTTTGACCCTGAGTACAGACAGCTTTCTCCGTGACCAACATCATGGGAGCTGTGCTGCCAGCTACTATTGTGATTTCATCAACGTTGGTTTCCGCAGCAAGAAGCGCACACTGAGTGTCTGCACCTCCTTGGATCACGGGCAATCCTGAAGGAAGGCCGGTTTCCTTCGCCGCTGCAGTTGTAATCTCCCCCACAACAGCCCCTGCATCGTGTATCTCTGGCAGGATTTTCATCTCAAGATTCAGGGCTTCAACCACCTCAGAACTCCACTTCCGGCTTCGCACATCAAGAAAACCAGTGGCACTGGCTGACGAGGGGTCCGTTACGAATGCGCTGCAGAGTCTGTATGTGATCCAATCGCTTATTGGCAAGACCTGAGCAATGGCTTCATACACATCTGGTTCCTCTTCTTCAAACCATGCTAGTCTTGCAGGAGCGAACATCATTGGGGGCCAACACCCAGTCAGCTCTTGGAATCGATCTCCCACTGACTCTTCCACAACATACTGTGTCAATGCACCACGAGCATCGATATTGGGAGTACCTCGCAGCTCATTCCCATCTGCATCCAGTATTATCATGCCCATCCTTTGGCTGGTCGTGGCAATAGCTTCCAGATTGGACGACGACTTTCCTCCCGACTTAAGTGCCTCATGTGTTACTTGGCATATCTTTCTCCAGTACAGGGAGGTGTCAATCTCTTTTGCAATGTCAAGATCTGAAGGAGTTACACATCCCCAAGATTCTCTTCCGATGCCGATTACTGACCCCGATTTAGCCACCAGCATACACCGAACGCCAGTGGTTCCAGCATCAATCGCTGCTACGACCATCCAATTCCTCCTTCTACTTCAATACCTCTGGGTTTGCGATATGGTGAGGCTTTCCGCCCTCTAGATACGTGCGAATATCATTAGCCAGCATCTCAGACTGCCGTTCAACAGTATCAGCCGTGTTTCCTCCGATGTGTGGGGTGACAGTGACATTATCAAGTTCTAGAAACATATTGTCGCAATCTACGGGTTCCATTGAAAATACATCTAACCCTGCACCAGCTATGGCGCCCGATTTGAGGGCTTCAAGTAATGCGTATTCATCAGTAATAGATGCTCTCGCCGTGTTGATGAACAATGCAGTCTTTTTCATGAGCTCGAATTCCCTCTTGCCCAACATCCTGTTTGTTTCTTCTGTTGGCAAGCAATGCACTGTTACAACATCTGACTCTCTCAAGAGATCATCAAGCTCAACTTTCTCAGCGCCCACTTCTGCGATTCTGCTGTCATCGACGTAGGGGTCTGTAACGAGCAAACTCACCTCAAAGGATTGTAGAATCTTAGCCACACTGAATCCGACCTTGCCTAGGCCGATCAGTCCGATTGTTCGTCCTTTTAGCTCGAAGCCCAAGGTCGACTTGTACATGCCCGCAAAGTCCCCGAAGTCATCAACCAGAAACTCGCGTTGGAGCAACCTATCCGCTGCCGTGATGTTGCGAGCTTGACAGAGCATGAGGCACACTGTCAGCTCGGCTACTGCTCTTGCGTTCCGCCCCGGGGCGGTGATGACCGGGATACCCTTGGCAGTCGCTTCCGCAACTGCGATGTTCCGAGGGACACCTCTCACACAACCTATTAGTTTCAGGTTGCTACCCTCGATTACCTCCTCTTTGACCTCATCACCCTCGACAATGACTACTTCGTATCCACCCTTATTGATGACCTTCAGGAGCGAATCACCTAGATGTAACTTGCCGGTTTCAAGCCAGCACTGATAGTCTACATCCAAGCCAGAAGCACGGAGCGTACTCAGACCATCATCTGTGAAAGGAGCAGTGACAAGCGCTTTCATGGTCAATACAGTCCTAGGAGCAGATGCGGCCTAGGTGTGTTTTCGACCCTTTAAACATTCATCAAGTAAAAACAGCAGGTCTACAATTGACTCTAGGGTAATGCGAACAGCGAGTTCTCAGAGTAGCAGCTTCTGCAGTTTGAGAAGGTCAGGCACCTCTCCTTTTGTCTTGAGTTTGCCGGATGAGTAGGCGGCCATGGGGCTCTCAGTCCGGTCCATTATGCCGAAGAAGGTGTCCGAATCCATTGTGACAGCCAGTTCTGCGTCCACTGTGCCTTCTCCTAACTCCAAGAGTTCTGCGTCACCAATCTTTAAGTAGAAAGATAATTCGATGTCAGGAAAGCTGAACAAGAGTGTCTTGTTGTAATCGCGAAAACGACGCTGGATCTTTGGGTCTTCAAACCGACCTGCAATCTCATTAAGTCGGGAGAGAATCCTGGCTTTGACCATCCTGATGACCAAGAACTTGATGCCTGAATTTGGTTATATCTCCTGTGCTGTAGAATTGTAGAAATCTACTTGACATGGGCTACGTGTACGCTGCACGAAACACAGGGATCGTATGAACGGACAACGGTTTCTAGCTTTTGGGCTATGGCCTTGGAATCAGTTATACCTTGCTCCAGAAGAGCCTCTACCATTCTCCTCAGGTCAGCCTCCATCATCGGAAGGTACATAGCTGTTGGAGTGATGATGTTTGCAGCCCTAATTACTCCATTCTTGCCAATCTTCAGAGTGTATGCCAGCAGTCCGCGAGGAGCCTCGGTAACACAGACGCCAGTAGCTGCTTTGGTAATTTCAGGCTGCACTCTGCGCTCATTTGGCTTGATGGAACTTGCAAGCTCATCTGCTATGATCTCAGCCCTGTGTATGTAATGAACCAACTCTATCGCCTGGGCGAGGTTGTTAGACAGAGGATTCTTTGCATCGAAATACTCCTCATAGGTCCGACCGAGAAGCTTGGCTCTTTTTGAAAGTCCATCGCTGAACAGAGTGAACCTAGATAGTGCCCCAGTCATGAAGGGCTGATCGTTGTAAGCGCCATGTTTCGCAAAGGAGTGTGGAACGACCTTCTCACTGATGCGCATCTGGTATGCTTTTGCCTTGAACTTGCTACCATCGCTAGCCAGTATGGTATCTCCGAACATTGTGTATGTCCCATCAATGGGCTTAAGCGCAAGATGTACTCGCTCAGCTTCGACTTCAGGCCAAAGAGAGAAGCCCACAAACTGTTCCAATGCTTCCTCTGCAACGTCATGGAGAGACCTCAGTTTTTGCCGCATCGTTTCCCAAGATTTCTTCGGAGGGATCTTGCCAAAGCCTCCTATCAAGGCATTCTCCTGATGGATTGCTCTTGAGCCGATGACGGTTTGAATGTGTGCACCCATGTCCTTGAGAGCGATTGCAGCATTCAGGATATCCTTGTGCGCCCCTTGCATTGAGAACACATCTGGAAAACCAAGGAAATCCGGAAGAGCAAGGAAGAACAGATGCAGAGTATGGCTTTGAATGAAGTCACCAATATACAGCAGCTCGCGCATCTTCATTGTCTGCTCGCTAGGCTCTAAACCCATAGCATTCTCAGCGGCTAGCACCGGCGTGATTTTGTGGGCGGCAGCGCAGAATGAACACACTCGAGGAAAGACAGCAACAGCCTCTTCCACATGTTTCCCA
>WTCK01000214.1 GCA_013138615.1 Candidatus Thorarchaeota archaeon
TGTTCCAATGATTTTTCATTCTTTGTCAGGCATGCGTTTCTCACACAACTTAACAATGAGCCCCAAGAAGGGGATTAGCATGAAGCTCACGGTGACATTGAAGATGGTATGAGCGTTCGCAATCTGGCGAGGGAGATCATTCGAGGTGAGCGCGACTATATCAGCGAATTGTCCAAAGAACGGGAAGAATACTGCGACTCCAACTATGTTGATAATCGTCTGCGCTATGGCTGTTCTTTTAGCTGGGGTTGTAGCACCAATAGCTGCCATATTCTCTAGGAAACAAGTGCCGATGTTGGCTCCCATAATAAGAGCTATAGCAGCAGGAAGTCCAATAACACCTGCCATGCTCATCGCGATAACCAAACTTGTCGTGGTTGAACTGCTTTGAGTGATTCCAGCTATCGCCGCACCAATTAGGATGCCGAAAATTGGGACCACGCCGAAAGCGATAATTAAGTCAACAAAGATTTGGCTCTGTCCCAGTTCTGAAGCGCCATTTTTCATGAAATCCATTGAGAGAAATAAAAGACCTAGACTGAATATCACTCGTCCAGCCATTTTGACGTTTTCATTCTTCAGGAACATAGTCGTGAAGAATCCAATCGCGATCAGCAGCCAGGCGAAGTCTATGCCTATTTTGAACGATACGAGCTGGGCGGTTATCGTTGTGCCTATCTCCGACCCTAGCATGACATGGACTGATTGCCTGAAAGTCATCATCCCCGCGTTGACAAAGCCAATCAATGTCAGCACAGTGATGCTTGAGCTTTGGGTCATCAGCGTTGCGGCGGTTCCTACGCCCATTCCCTTTACTGGACTATCAGTGGTTGTCTCAAGAATTTTCGCTACTCGTTTTCCAGATATCTTGCCGAGGGTTTCCCGTAGCAGCGTGATTGCGTACATGAAAAGAGCAAGGCCACCAATCATGACTAGAAGATTCTCAATCATTGTCTACGCAACTTGGCTCAAAGAATCCGAGATATGAAGCTTGTGTAGACCTTCACATTGACAATACGCAATGATGAAATACTGCGAAGGCATCAACATCAGCAGAAGAATAGTGCAATGCACAGAGGGAGCGCCCTATGCCGAAGAATGATAATGATAGAAAGGTTGGTCCTGTGTTTCGAGTTCTGTCACAGGATCTGTACAGTACAGGATTTCACGGTGAGGAGATCGGACTACGCCAGTATGAAGTCTGGAGAGCCAAGAGCCGCCAGTTTAGCAGAGATGCTGACATCATCGGGAAGATAGAGGAAGCGAAAACGAAACGTGGCGAGAAGAAGCTGCCCCGGATGGAGCGGACTGGGTTCATTATCCTACGGAAATCAATATGGCATGAACAGGAAGATGAGCTGTTGCGTCGTCTTGTCCTGAAGCTTTTCACAGCCCGCGGTTCGTGGGTTGCAACAATAGAAGAGATGGTGGCAGACGAATACACGGCTAGCTATGTTTCTGATAAGCCGATGCTAGCATTCGCTGTGGTTTCAAGAGAAACTGAGGTTATCACCTACATCAGGCAAATTCGACGCGGTGCCATGGCCACAGAGAATTACGCATTCTACATCCTTGGGCCAAACAAAACGTTCGAGGTCTTCAGAATCGAAGGCAAGCGTGCAACCATGGGCGATGATTTCAAGGTCGTGCGTCTAGCCAGCGGCAAAACTGTGGCAGAGATCGATAGCAAGTGGGGTGACATCGGCGGTGAGTACGTTGTAAAAGTGAAAGACTCAGTTCTGGCTGAGAACGAATGGTTCTGCAGGATTCTCCAATGCTTCTCTGTTGTAATAGCTTACCGTGGTGAGATTTTCAAGAAACTGGCGAACGGACTCAAGAAGTGGCCGAAAGGAAAGGATACTCCGCTGCAACACAGGCACGAGATCAGTCTACTAGCCAATCCTCGAAAACTAACCCTCAAGACCGAAGAGTTCGAAGAAGTGTAGAAGGTGTGGCCAGAGCCGGCAGGGTTGGGGTAGGAGGGGGAGTTTGTAACGAGGGCATCTTGCAGAACTAGACCCAGCCAGCTACATGAACACTGCATCTAACATTCGTTGGAAGTCTATTAAGGTCAGTGAGGTGCGCAATCATCGTCAACGGAGGGAAATCCTACTATGTCCTCTCTCTGTTAATGCAAAGCTTAAAACAACAGGCTGACTTAGAGAGAACAGCGTAAGGGAGGTTTTCTGCTTTGGGAATCCCGATTCTAAGCGATATATTTTCTGGACTAGGGGTCTTCTTCAAGACCAAGCGATTTGTTTCGTACGTGACAATTTTCGTGGCCACCACATTCATGGGTCTATTCGTGTCATGGTTGATGACGCAATTTGTAGGTACACCCACCGAGGTACTCTTGGTGAACTTCTTCGCTTACATAGGCGCCACCGGCACGATCTACTTCATGATTGGCACGATACTCACCGGACTGGGACTGGATAAGCTGTGGATAAAACGCAGAGGTCGCGGGAAATGGAATGAGATGATAGGTGTTTCATGGTTTGCGATATCTTTTGCCATTTCTGTTTTCATGTCAATGCTTGTGGGAAAGGGTGTCCTGATCTTCTTTGCCATGTTCTGTTGGGTTGGCTGGATTGCGTTCCAAGCGTATCTATCATCTAGAACCAGTTTGAGGATTGCTACTATTGCGGAACCAAAAAAGGGCGGTTGGGGGATAGCTATTGGTAGCTTTATCATACTCGTTATTGGACTTGTCATAATTGCAGCTGAAGCGATATTCGCCTTAGTTCTCCTGCCGGGCAACTACTTCGGACTAGGGGATTCTGTTGTTGCGATGTTTCCGCAAGCTCTAGCTAACATCACTCTCCACTGGCCATATCTCCTTCTCGCATTCGGACTGTTGGGTCTCTTTGGAGTGATTTCCTTCTTTGCCTATCTCAAATTTGCTAAGAAAGGTGCTGCCCTGAATGTTGCGTTGCTGACGGTATTCATTGCCTTATACTCGGGGTATTTCCTATTCAATGTGATTCGGAGAGTTGACGCGTTTGGAATGACTCCGGTGGACATTGGAATGTCCCTATTCTTCTTAGCGTACGCCATGAGTGGCATTGGACGAACTGTAACCGAAGCAGTAGAGGAATCACGGTCCCGCTTGCGTGATCTTGGACCATTGCTTACGTTCTTCTTAGCCAGCGGATTCTTCTTCGTTGACAGTATCATATCTGTGTCCACCGCTGCACCCAGCGCGATTCTAGCCGGGTGGTTTGAGACAGACCTCATAGCAAACCCTGCGGCCGCATTCATATTCAGAGACATAGCGAAGCTCATAGCCTTCCCATTGGTTGCGATTTTCACAAGCCTGTACTACCTGCGCGTACAACGGGTTGACCGAATAATCGACAGAGCCAAGGAGGAGGGCGAAACCTTCGAGGCCGGAGAAGTTGATGAGGAGATAGCCGAAAGGGCTCCAGCTTCCGGTGAGTCATGGCAGAGTGAGAGGGCTGAGGGTATTCCGGAGGGTAAGCCTGGACATGACCTATCGGGAGAGGAACCTGGGCGGCTTTCTGTCGATAGGAAGACATCTCGCTTCAAGCCAGGTAAACGACTTGGTGACGACGAGGAAGAGGAAGATTAGAATTAATCCGGGGCCCTTTGGGTCCCACATCCTTCTTTTTCTGAGTCGGTATCAGAGTTTCTCAGTGTGTCTGTGACGGTAGAGTTTCACTCCAAGATAGATCCAAATCGGATAGATCGCTATTTGCAGGAATGCAAGCGCATCAATGAGTCCTGCTGTGTTTATGGATTCGAACGAAAAGATGCCGGAGTTTATCATGAGGTCTCTACCAGATGACACGGCAGGCACAAATGGCAGCCAGAAGAAATCCACATACCCCATGTTGAGGTAAAGCGAACTGCTTGTGAATAATATTATACAGAGACTAAATACAACCAGGGCTTTCGATATCGGGAGCTGCGTTTTATTTTTCAGAGCGTTTCCTATGACGAAGGACACATAGCCAAATATTACTAG
>WTCK01000260.1 GCA_013138615.1 Candidatus Thorarchaeota archaeon
TTGCCCGTTTCTCTTACTATCTTCATACAGCTTGTGAGTGAACTGGCCACTTCTCTTGGTAGCGCCTCATCAACAGTTCTGCCGAGAAGGTCCTCCGGCTTGCCATAGAGCAACCCCTCTTTAGAGGCATAGATCTGGGCGTAACGATTCTTCCTGTCGTAGACAAATAGAACGTCAGACATCGAGCTTATGATAGTCCTGTACCGCTCCTCACTGTCTCGGAGTGCTAGTTCAGACTGACGCCTCTCAGATATATCCCGTACAATCCCCTGGATTACAGGTTTGCCAGCAATCTGAAACAGACTTGCAGACAGCTCTCCAGGGAAAACATCTCCATTTTTCTTTCTGAAGTTCGCCTCGATTCTCAGGAATCCTTTCTTCGCTATCTCTTCGTAAGGGTTTTCTGAGGCGTTCATGTATTCTGGAGGCACGAATGTGGAAATGTTCAATTCAAGGGCTTCTTCCCTTGTGTAGCCAAAGAGATCCAATGCCCTCTGATTCACGTCAATAGTCTTCCCAGAAAGGTCGTGGATGAAGATTGCGTCATTGGAGTGATGGAACAGCTGCCTGAACTTTTCCTCGCTCTCCTTCAATGAAGCCTGTGCTTTAGCGTCCTCTGCCACTTCATCGTCTCCTTTGAATCCAGGCTATCGGTTCTTGATTATTGACAGTCCTGTTTTTGACACGTTTACTTGGGGGCGTGCAAACGAGTGGTAGCTTATGTTTTCGGCCATACTAGAATGGCTGGGAGCTTTATTATGTCTACTTGGTCGGGATTCGAAGTTCTACAAATGCGCCCTCAGAGTCCTTTCACAATCTATATGTGGGCGGGCTTTCCTTATTGGTTTCTTGTCGCATTTCGCTGTTTCCGCTGCGCTACAGCGATTTCGTGAGGCTCAATACAATGGCAACTGCTGTAATCTACACTGCACCTGAATGCCCGCACTCCAAGAACCTCAAGGAGTTCTTGAAAGAGAAGGGCGTGCAATATGAAGAGAAGTGTGTTTTGACAAATCCCGCGACCTTTGCGGAGCTTGCTAAGGTCAGTGGGCATAAGGCAATCCCCGTGGTTGTAGTGGGCGAGGATGTTTTCGTCGGGTTTGACAAACGCGTCGAGCGACGGCTAGGTCGCAGACTTGGAGGTTAGCAAGATGTACGATTTAGTTATCATTGGGGCCGGAGTCACTGGGTATGGTGCCGCCATGTATTCAGCAAGGCTCGAGCTTGAGGTAGCAGTTATTGGGGACTTGGAAGGAGGAACAATTACTCTCACGGATGATGTTTCTAACTATCCTGGATTCAACCAACTCACAGGCAAAGAGCTTGCTGAGAATCTCAAGGCGCATGCTCTTGACTATCCAGTTCACATTGAAACTGGAACTGTTCAGGACCTCTTCAAGTGCGACAAGAACTGCTTCTATGTTGTTACTGACAAGAAGACCTACCTTGCCAAGAGCGTTCTTGTAGCGACCGGAATGAAAGAACGGGAGCTAGAGGTTCCTGGTCATGAGAAGCTGAAGAACAAAGGCGTGAGCTACTGTGCTCTCTGTGACGGCCCGCTCTTCAAGAACAAGGTGTCTGCTGTCGTAGGTGGAAGCGACAGTGCAGCAAAGGAAGCTCTTCTGTTAGCGAAGTACAGTGACAAGGTCTACCTCATCTATCGAAAAGAAAAGATACGCCCTGAACCAATCAATGCAAAAAGGATTGCAAACGAGCCAAAGATAGAGGTCATCACGAAGACCAACATTACTGAAATTCTGGGCGATGACCGAGTCACAGGCGTGAAGCTCGATCGTCCTCATGACGGCTCAGACACGCTTGAGTTGGATGGAGTATTCGTAGCAATCGGAGGAATACCGATGTCCGACTTAGCGAAGAAAGTGGGCGTAGAGGTCAACAAGAAAGGCGAGATAATCGTTGACCGGTCAAGCCGCACGAATGTGGCTGGTGTGTTTGCAGCTGGCGATGTTGTTGATACTGAGTTCAAGCAGGCAATTACTGGTGTGGCTGAAGGAGTCCATGCTGCATATCAGGCCTATCGTTACGTGAACGAGAATGAGTTCGTTTTCACTTGTCAACAAGGCGAGTGATTATCTGGGTCAATTCCGTTAAAATGTGCAATAGGCTCACCTGAGAGGCAGCCTGGTTTCGATTTGGCACTCACTCTGCAGCAGTGTTATGACCACAACCATTGCAAAGGGTTGAGTAGACTTTTTTCCTACTTGTCAATTGCTTCGAATAGTTTCTCAACGAACAACTCGGGTGGCGTCAACCCTTCGACCGAAATAGTTTCGTTGAAGATGGACTTCGGTACACCGAACACCTCGTACTTAGTGGCTAGGTCCTGAAATTCCAATGCCTCAACCATGTCCGCCTCGATTAGCGGATTCATTATCGCGGCCTGGTGTGCTAACCGAACCATGCCTGGGCAATAGGGGCATTGTGGTGTTGTGAAGACCCTAATGTGAATCGGCTTATCGATCGCCTTGATGTCTTCAATAATATCAGGCGGAAGTGCAGGCATACCTGTAGAAACATCAACAATTCCTCCGATAAGGGCACTGAACTCGTGTCCGGACGGAATACCGTAGAATCTGACCTTGTACTCTCCCTTGCCATGGAGCACGACGGCTGGATAGTGCTTCACTCCAAGCGCATCCATCATGGTCGTATCTTCCTTGTGGGGTATAACTTCCACCTTGTCTGAGAGCTCTGCGACTAGCGTCACCAGCGCTGTTGTGTCGTTACAGTATAAGCAGTCGTGGTCTTTAACAAATAGATGTATCTTGACATCGCTGTCAAGATTCTGGAACATCTCAATGACCTGTGCTTTCATTGAATCGTCTATTTCAACTACCATAGTCATTAACCCTCAAGTCGGTTGAACACGCTCCGTTATAATCGCTTTGCTTTGGTCGCATTCAGTCTTGAACTCAGACCCAAGTTATTCTCTTGTCTATGATTAGATCTTCGATGCCTTCCGGAATTTTAGCGCTGCGGCGAAGCTTCTTCTTTGCCGTCAATTCAGTGGTTTCTGCAACAGTCACGTCCTCCAGAAACTTGCAGGAGAAGAGCGGTGTCAAATCGATAGTCTTGAAATCATTCTGCTCCTCATTGTGCTCGCTGAATAGATAGAGCTCTTCAAGTTTGCCACATTTCGCCAGAGGGTTGAGGTTGATGGTGCTTAGACGATTCCTTGCCAAATCGAGGCTGAACAGATGCTTGCATGAACTCAGTGGTTCTAGGTCCATAGTTTCCAGCTGATTCATAGCGAGTCCGAGTCTTCTCAGCTGAGGACAGGCTCCTAATGGCTGTAAGTCGACGTGTTCTAACTGATTTCCTCCGAGTCGTAGCATCCGTAAGTCCGGGCATTTCGCCAGAGGGCGGAGATCTATTGATGTCAGTTGAGCATGATGCAGGTAGAGGAATTTGAGCTGCTTGCACTTGGCAAGCGGTGAGATGTCAAGGCCATCCAGTGCGTTATACATGAGATTCAACTGCATAAGCGCGGTGCACTTGGCGATTGGGGTCAGGTCGACCTTTGTTAGCGAGTTATTCTCCAGCTCGAGTGACCCTAGATTCTGACATTTTGCTAGTGGTGTGAGATTGATCGTTTCAATCTGGTTGTTGAATAGTCTCAATCTCTGGAGTTTGCGGCACTTGGCTAATGGTTTCAAAGAGATTTCCTGAAGCTCGTTCGTTCCCAGATTTAATTCCAAGAACTCAGGGCATCCTTCAAGAGGCTTCAAATCAACTTCCGCTAAATGGTTCTTGAAAATGTTTAGAGTCTTGAGACCAGTGCACTGGCGAATCGGCTTGAGGTCCACTCTCTCAAGCTTGTTGGACCCCAAGTTCAGGGTTTCAACGACAGTATTGCCTAGAAGTGGTGCTAAATCGATCGTTTTGATGCCGTTACGACTCAGGTTGAAGTTTGTCTCCTCCTTGTCGAAGCGTGATTCCTTCTTCCTGCTATCTTTGGCTTCGTATTCAAGCACTATCTCTGTCAAGACCCAATCTCCTGGAGATTCTTTTGTGGAGTGCTGGTTATTCAATGTGTCTGAAGGCCAATATCAACTTCGTTCAATCAATCTGGTAGTGCAGAATGGAGTTGCGAAAGATGTTTTCAAAGGCGTCGGTCATCAACTCATTGCTCAAGATATACTGATGGTTAGCGTATCACCTGATTCCGCGATTACACGGTCGTACTGTTACATCTTACAACATGTACGAGTGAGGATTCAGTTCATTGCTAGTAATTTCATTGCTAGCAAGGTTTTTTAATTAGTATCATGTTTGGATTTAGTTAAAATGCAATCCGCAAGGGGTATCGCGGATTGAGGGAAAAGAAAATGAAAACAAGAAAGTCAACTTGGTTCTTTTGTAGCATACTTGCAATTTCATTGGTACTAGCTGTGTATGCTCCGGTACTATCTATTGCGGCAGAAGTCTGGTC
>WTCK01000218.1 GCA_013138615.1 Candidatus Thorarchaeota archaeon
AGGTTGGCGACTGGTGGCTACACGGGACGCATTCTCAGAGTCCAGCTTGATGAAGGCGATTTCAAGGTTGATAAGTTACCCCAAGAGTGGATACGGGATTACATAGGTGGCGACGGCTTCGCAGCGAAACTGCTGTTCGAAGAAGTACCCGCTGGATGTGACCCACTTAGTAGTCACAACAAGCTAATCATGAGCACCGGTCCAATAACAGGAACTCTTTGGCCAATGAGTGGACGCACAGTGTTTGTGTCAAAGGCTGCCCAAACAGGAATCTGGGGGGAAAGTCACGTAGGTGGCTTCATTGGGCCCGAACTGAAGTATGCCGGATACGATATGCTGGTCATTGAAGGTCAGTCTGACAAACCTGTCTACATTCTAATCGAGGATTCGAACCTGCAGATTCTTGACGCAAGCAAGTTCTGGGGGATGAAGACCGACGAGGTTACAGCTGCCATCAAGCGGGAACATTCCGACCCTGACATCCAGATAGCTGCCGTGGGTCCAGCTGGTGAAAGGAAAGTTCGGTTCTCAGCTCTCATCATAAACAACGCTCGAGCTGCTGGACGGACTGGCATGGGAGCCGTCCTCGGTGCGAAAAACGTGAAAGCTATCGCAATACGAGGTCGCGGAGCTGTTGAAGTAAGCGACCATGAAGCGTTTACTGAGCTCGCAAAAGCAGCGCACGGGAGGGTTCGAACGAATCCACAGGCTCAGGAGATGGGCAAATGGGGGACTTGGATTCTTACTGCTGTAAAACAGGAGATTGGCGAGCTTCCAACCTACAATCATCGCACCGGCGTATTCCCCGGCTGGGAGAAACTGAGCGGAGACTACATACGTCCAAGGTACACGGTTTCCGATAGGGCCTGCTTCGGTTGCAGTCTTGGCTGCAAGAAGATGAACTACGTTCGTGACGGTCCATTTGCGGGTACACTTGCGGAAGGACCTGAGTATGAAGGGTTGATGGCTTTTGGCAGCAGTCTTGGTATCGCAGATTACCCCACCACACTGAAAGCAAATGATATCTGCAATAAGTATGGAATGGATACTATCTCTGCTGGAGCGACAATTGGTTTTGCGTTCGAGGCATTTGAGAACGGCTTAATCACCACGAAAGATACTGGTGGACTTCAACTGGAATGGGGTGACTGCCAGACCGTTATCCAACTGCTGGAGATGATGGGCAAGCGAGAAGGCTTTGGCGACATCCTAGCTGAGGGAAGTCGGGCCGCTGCAGAGCGGTTGGGGCGAGGGACTGAGCAGTATGCGATCCATGTCAAGGGTCTTGAGGTTTCCGGACAGGACGGGCGTACACATCGCAGCATTGCCCTAGGACATGCAACAGGAGCTCGAGGGGCGGATCATCTCCGGAGCCTAGTAGTCGTTGACCAGCTTGGTTACGAAAACGTGGCTAGAGAGAGATGGGGCGCTGACAAGCTACCCGAGATTATCGACCCGTATACTGAGAAGTACAAAGCAACAGCAGTAGTTGAGAGCGAAAACGCGTGCTGCATTCGAGATACTCTCATTGTCTGTTGGTATTCCGTATCGTGGCCGCCCATCTTCTGGATGCAAGATTTCGCGGACATGCTGCCTCTAGCTACGGGTGAGAAATCGTTTGGCAATGTCAAGAACCTTACAAAGATCGCGGAAAGGCAGGTAACGCTCAAGCGACTCTTTAATGCACGGGAGGGAATCACCAGAGCTGATGATAAACTTCCAAAGCGGTTCACCCACGAACCAATGCCCGAGGGACCAGGTAAGGGTCAGACAGTGGATCTTGAGCCGATGTTGGACGATTATTATCGACTCAGAGGTTGGGACTTGGAAACTGGGCTACCTACTGAGAAGAAAATACAATCATTGTCCCTAGGATGGACAAAGAAATACACACCCAGTCAATAAACGTGTGATGTTGTCAATAAATGAGTCCTAGGAAGACAGGTGTACTATTGTCGAGGAATCGACAGGTAAAGAATGTCATCATAACCCAAGATTCCGAATCCGCTTGGGTTCTCTAGATTGATATGATCATCGCGCACTTCCCTAACTCGTACATTCGGAATCTTCGCCAGAGTATCTTTCTGCATGTATCGCAGGTATACAGTAAAAGTCGCCCCGGTTCCCTTTAGTTCTTGGAATATGCTCTTCCAGTCAGTCACAGAGTGGTCCTCCAGTATCGTCTAGCCGAATCAATCTACATGCGCTTAATAGTTATTCTCTAAGGGTAAGCAGCAGTTGCACCAACCTTGGGCAAAGCTGGACGGATGTTTATGAGTAGTTAATATAGTTCAGATTGGATAGTATGATGTAGAGTTGACCAATGACAAGAACCACATCAATGAACTAACTCCACAGTCGCCGCCAGTTGGGTGGATACTCTAAACGCCTGTTGGAGAGGCCGTAAGACTTCAAAGGTCATGTACCTGCGATGCAGCCTCGATGAATCAGGAACCGAACACTGATCAGGAGGATGTCCTAGTTGGGTAGGTTTCGGACAACGGTATTGTCCTTCTCCGTCATGACAGGGGTCAAACCCAAATTCGAGAGAATTTCTTGGATGCTTCTCTCGAGATTGTCAGACCCTGCGAATCGGAACAGATGCGTTCCACAACCTCTAGAGCAATCTGAGGCGCCAAAGCCCCTTGGTCCCGCTACGAATAATGGGGACTTCTTCATCTCTTCAGCTAAATCACATTCAGCTGTTTGGTCGGACTCAGCCCAAACTACACGAAGAGGAATCGCGTTTGTTTTCAGAAGATAGTCGATATGCCAGTGCACGGTCTTCTCATCCCCGAAGTGTCGACTGATTCGATTTTCCAAGTTGGTTGATCCCGCTCCCATTGCCGACCCTACATAAATCCAGATTCCCTTCCGAAACCCAATTTCTCCCAATGCACCAATTGTAGACGTAAGGTTCTGTTCGATCTGGATTACTAATGCATACACGCCTTTCATTCTTCAACCTCACAGATGAGAACTCTTTGTTCATGCGCTGGAGCAGTGGTTTGAGTTCTGCTGATAAGGCTCTCGTCGTCGATATTATCATAAGGATTAGATGAGGTTCTCCTAGATGGACGATGAATGCGAAAGAAATCGTATCCGGTATTTATGTAGTCAAAGGCAAGTTTGCCGATGAGTTTGGTTTCATCGCTAGCTACCTTGTGGTAGATGATGATGAGATTTTGGTCATAGACCCCGGAACAGCTGGAAACCCCGGAAAGGCCATTCTGAAGGCGATAAAGGACCTCGGCCTTAGTCATAGGAAGGATGTTGTGGGCATACTGTGCACACATGGACATCCGGATCACATTGGAGGTGCTGCCCGCCTGCAAAAAGCGACGGGCGCTCCTGTTATGATTCATAGGAACGATGCTGAGCTACTAAGGACGCCTCAGTTGTTTATCAAAGAGCGACTTAGGATGGACTTCGCAGGACGGGTGGCGATGAAGTTTGATAAGAGTCCTATGCGAGTCAATTTTCAGGGAATTGAACCAGATCGTTTCATTGAGGATGGGGACACAATCCGGGTGGGGAGCACAGCTCTAACAGTCATCTTGACAGGTGGACATTGCTCTGGGCACTGTGTCTTTTTTGATGCCACGAGAAAAGCACTATTCTCCGGCGATGAAGTCAATAATTTTCCCAATGATCCTAGGAAATTCTACGTTGATCTAACCGGCAGCCTCTCAGCTAAGCTGGCTGCAATCGAACATCTTCGGACACTGGACATTGAATTTCTTCTCCCTGCTCATGATGTAGCTCATATACTGCGTGATGTTTCCCTTCAGTTCGAGGAAGCTAGTAATGGAGTTATCCAATTCCAGGACTTCTTGCTGGAACACATCTCCTTGAGAGGGGATGCAGATATCAATCAGTTGACATTCGACATGATACGAGCTCGGAGTATACCAGTTCCGCAGAGCAATCCTGCATTGCTGCCCACAACAATACAAGTTACACTGAAAGCTCTTGAGAAAGCTGGGCTTATTCACGGGAACGACAACGGAGTCTGGCACCCTGCCTAGTTTTCTTTGGTGTACAATCGAGCTAGATTCAAAAGATACGCCCACGAAAGTCTGTTACTAGAAACCAGAATAGCGTCGGAAGGCTCTGTTCATAGTTTCTGTCATCGGACGAGTCACAAAATCATTCAGGAGACCTATTGATGAGCGGACCATCCAGAAAAAAGGTGCAAGCTCCAAGCACCATTGAGGCAATCAGAATGGCTTCGGTTTCAGTACTTGGAGTTTCCACAAGTCGCGGTAATCCCCTTGGTAGTGCAATAGGCTCTGGCAGCATGATGGAACAGAATTCCGAAGCGGTTGCAATGAATGTATCGTCTCTGATCTTCGCGATTAGGGATGCTCTAAGAAGAACAGAAGGTCTTGAGCTAATATCATTGGAATGGAACCTCGATCGCGCTCAAGGTTCTGAAGTTCTGCCAGAACAGCTCTCCATAGCCGGTGCATCATCAAGCGAGGTCAGTTCTCATGTGTGTGTACTAAGCTGGGAAGAGGGCATTGTAGACCCGTTTAAAATTGACAATCATATGCAGAGATTATCAAAGAAGATTGCAGACGTGGAGGCTGCAGTTGTTAATAGTAACTTGGATTACGAAACCGATGGAATGACCATACTGCGCAAGTTCACGGACCGCCTGAACAGCGTTGTTTTTGTTGAGATGATGGACCGTCAGTTCAAGGGTTCGTGGGACTCGATTCAGCTAAAATCAGAAAACATTGACGAGGAATCTGTCATCAAGTTGCAGTACCGAGACGACTTTACTACGCTGCCTCCCGGGATGACAATTCTGGAACGCACCGACCTTAGATTTGGTTCTCCTCAACTGAGTGAGATAGACCATATTAACCACTTCAAACGAAGAATCCTAACGCCTTCAGCTATTGAAACGATTTCATCAAGCATTGCCAACACAGGCAGAGCGATTCTAGCCGAATTGAACGCATACGCCTACGGCATAGAAGAGGTAGATATCGTTCGCGCTTCGATTGCTGCTCTTGTTCGGTTTCTTGGGAGTGAGCACGTGGAAATACGCGAGCTCGATTCGCTCAAGAGGAAGACAAATGAGTTTGACTCGCTCCTAACTGAAACTGTTGATTCATTTGAAATGGTTGTTGAGAAGCACGTTGGTTCTGGACTCATACTATCGCTTTCAGAACACAAATCCACTCTCATCTCCGAGATAGAATCTGACAAGACGCGGTTTGATGGTTTCAAGATTGAACTCGCGAAAGATCTCGTGAATCATTTGATGGAATCCGTTAAGCGCGAGTTCCCCATTGACAATAAGCTGAGAGCATGGAAACTGAAGAGCACTATGAGGTATTTTGTCGCTTATGCCAAGAAAGTGTCTCAGTACTTCGTGCTAGATTTGCAGCAATACCTGATTGTGGGGGCAACCAGAAGAGCGATATTCGATACTATGCAATCTTTCCGGGACGCGCTGTCAAATCAGGAGATGGGACCCACTGAAACCATGCAATTCTACAGGTTCTTCGATGATTTGTACAGTCAACTGAATGCGGTTATTGGCAAGAAGGCGTTCGAAGGTTCAAAGCAAGAGCATCCGGCCGAGTTGCTTAGCGTGATTGTCAGCGATATCCGAGAATCCTTTGAAAAGGTGGATGCATGGTCCTTGATAAGCTTCGAAGATGTGGCTCGGGTTGTCAGATTGGAAATCGAGAACAACCACTCAACTGGAGTCAGTGAGGACAGTTCCACACTCTCAGACACTGGCATAGCACTTCAGAACTTGCTCTCTGACTTCGAAACCCTTGTAGCAGATGTGGTGCCCGACGTGGCGGACCACCTCTTGAGCAAGGCATTAATTTCGGAAACTATTGATGCAGTCCAGAACGAAGGCGTTGACCTAGCGGAAGCGCTGTTATCGATAATAGACAAGCAGAGTGAAAAACCTGCGATGTGGAACGCCGAGGCGCGGCTTTGGGTTGAGGATTTTCGCGTACAAGGAACGGATGATAAACTCTCCACTAACCTGATGCATTTCCTGCAGTTCATTCATGATAAGGCTGGACGCAGAGGAACTGCACGGTCAATAGTTGAGCGAATTGCCAGCGAAGCTAACGTGCGAGAACAGGAGTATCAGATTCTGATTCGGGAGTGGGAACAAGAATGTCACGTGATAGAAGCGGAGAATGAGAAGATAAGGGCACATAACGAGAAGCGGGATGCTCTATTTCAACAGGCACAATCCCAATTCAATGAGGAAATGGCTCAGTATGAATCGATTCGAGAGAAACGAAGACTTGCTCAAGCTTCTCTTGATAGCACTGGTGTCATTATCCCTGACAAGCCTAACCCTCCACGGAGCATGGAGTTGCGTATTGCTGACATTGATGCTGAGTACTCACCCAACCTCTCAGAAAATCCAATTCCACCCAAACCCGAGCTGTCACAAGAAACATCACTCTACGTCGAGTTGCGCGATACCATGACGCAGAACGTTTCAATGATGAATGAGTATCAAGAGAAGATGGAAACCATTTTCCTTGAAAGGCTGAAGCAACTCCAATCCGATGGATTGACGGCCACCGAAACAATCTCTCTCAGCATTGGCGACGAGCTTCTTGAGTATCTGATGGTTTCGGTCATAAGAGGATTAAGTAGATTACTTCCGCGGCCAACAAGAGCATACCTCAGAAATCCCGATTCTCCTGACTTCATCTACGTTGTAACGTATGAACAAAGAGAAAGTGAACTTACAATCAGAATCGGCGAAAGCAAGATGGGAGGTGCAGTCTAATGGCAAGCTCTTGGATTCTCAAGACTAGGCAGATGTCCGAGGCTGGAAAGGAGATTCTTCTGAGGGAAGCGCTTGTCAACCACATGCGAAGCACTAGGGATCGTCAACTTCTGACGGAAATCGCAGAAGGCCCTCGACCCATGGAAGATATCTTGTCTTTCTTTGCGTCATTTTGGTTGTATCATTACCAAGGTGTTAAGCTGCTTGGATTCGATGAGGCACAGGATCTTACAATCGAGCTTAAGGATGAAGCAACACGCGAGGAACGTCGTCAACTTGAGCTTGAGATTCGGCTGCTGCTTGGTGTCAAGTTTCAAGAGGAGATTGATGTATCACGGCTTGTAAGTGAGTTCTTCGTCGATGCCGCAGATAAGATGGGCGGCAAGAGTACAACTGATCAAAGCACGAAGGATATGGCACTATCTTTGGTGAAGGAGTATCTCGGAAAGATCCCGACTAACTATTCGCCAAATCATGATATTGATTTCATAAATGAGGTGACTGGCTGGGGTGCAGAATGGCGACGAGAACTCTACGCAAAAGCTTCTGGCCTGAAAGAAACCGCCCTCTCCTTGAGGGATGAATTGCTCAAGCCCAGAGATGAAGAAACTGCAGAAATCACAGTCCTAACTCGCGGTCTGAGTCAAGTTTTCGGAACTGTCAAGTACGCAGAGGGGCGACCCATGCAATCCATCTCCGACTCGACTTGGAACACCATTACGGAGGCAGTACTAAACCGATTCAGCCAGAGTCCCACGGAGCTACAGGCGATACGAGCTGCCCACGAATTTAGGCTCGGGTTAATCGAAGCCATCGAAATCGATCTTGAAACGCCCACATCGCTTGAGGAGTATGAGGCGAAGATGGGTCAGGTAGTCGCGAATCACTTGAGTGAGATGATTAGAGCCGAGCCTGAGAGCGCCTACAATATGCTGTCACAGCTACTTCAGATCAACTCTAGTGATATTCAAGCCGCGCTGCGAGTAAAGGGCATCAAGGATGTTTTGCAGCTGGCAGACGGTTTAATGAGCGTGGTTGAACCAGCTGCTGCTAAAGCTGAAGGCCCCTCCGTCAACAAGGAGGACCTTGAAGTAATGGAGCGGTCGTTGAGGCGTCTTGAGAAACTTGAAACCACTCTCCAGAAACAGGTCAAGGGTATGCTGAGAGCAAAAGGGTGGAGAGCATCAGAACTGGACAAAATCTCATTGGATCTTCTGACCAAGGACCGTAGCAGTCTAATGGGCATTGAGGTTCAAGTACTGGAAACCCTTGAATCAAAGATGCGTGTTCCCTCTCCAGAGGACCTCAAGTTGCTCATCAAACAGTGTGAGCAAGTTCATGATGGCTCTCTAAGTTCACTGGGTATGACCTCTGTTTCCGATATTAGTAAGCAACTCAGGCATGAAGAAGCCGCGAGAGCTGTCAAACTAGACTTAGTCTGGCATTTCACTATAGGTCTGTTGACGAATCTTACACGCATCGTGGAAACCTACATGCGATCGAAGCAAGATATGCTCCGCGTGAAGGCACTACTCAAGAGCATCTACGAAGATACAGAAATCGAGCTTCAATTCATGCGCGAGGAGATCCTGATTGACCTTACAGCTATCCGCATCTACGAGCTGAAATGCGTGCACCCTGAACTCAAAGCATCAACAATAAGCGCATGGATGCATGCACGTTTGGCAAGCAAAGCATTGGATGCTGCTTCTTCAAACCTTGAGTCAACGCCAAGTCCGGTATTCGAGGGTGTAGTGGAATCTCCTCTCATCCTGGATGGTCTTACGTTTGATAATTACGCCATCGCATATGATGCGATGCATCGCTTCTTGAAACAGGAACGGTCTGAAAAGGAGGTAAAAGAGGAGCTAGTCATTGAAGCAAAACGACAACAGCAAAAACGAGCTGAGCGCAAGAAGGCATCGCTCGATGCACTAGCTTTTGTCTACACAAAGGCTCATACCGTGTTCAGGGCAATAGCCCGTGTAGGAACTGCCGGCTTAGACTGGACCACAAATGACGATACAAAGCTCGCCAACCTTCTTGCATTTTATGTGCGGACAAGCCGAGGACGTTCTGTTTGCACGGATTGCGGTATTATGCCCAAAGAAGGAGCTTGCTCTGAACATGGGTCCGACCATATGATCAAGTGTAAGGATTTGGACAGTCTTGCTGTATTCGTGATGCGATCCATCTCTGACATAAAGAGAGGTCTGATTGGTCCCAAAGCTGAAGCCATGACATGGGATGAGGCCAAGGTCATTGTCCAAAGAGAAATTGGGAATTTAAGGAGGAGCGGCAAGTTGACGTCCAAGACGAATTTGAATGCCATGCTCCCCGGCGAGATAAATTACATTGTGGGGCCGGCACTAGCTAAGGTGATTGGGCAGTACTTCAATAACTCGTTGCAGTACGCGGCACGACGTGCTAATCTGGCGAAATCCTACTAGTTTGAAACTAACAAGCGGAACCTTTTATACGACCGCACAGTCCGCGAAGCCTGTCAGGTGGTTCTTGATGGCTAAGTTCAAACCAAAGGGTGTTATGCCCGCCTTGGTGACCCCTTTCACAAAGGACGGCGACATAATAGAAGAAGGATTCAAGGACATAATCGATTATGCGATTGAGAAGGGCGCGACCGGTCTCGTACCTGCTGGGACGACCGGAGAGTTCGTCTATATGCGGACCGAGGAGCGAAAGAAACTCTTCAAGATGTGCGTAGAATTCGCCGATGGTCGCGTGCCCGTGGTGGCCGGGACTGGAGAAACTAGCACAGAAGCAACAGTCAAGATGACCAAGTTTGCTGCAGACATAGGATGTGATGCAGCCCTAGTCATTTCACCATTCTATCTTCGCCCAACAGACAAGGGATACTACGAGCACTATGAATCTGTTGCAGGAAATGGTGGGTTGCC